>JBOGEK010000353.1:0-2818 GCA_050743645.1 Acidothermaceae bacterium | reverse complement strand
TTTGGATGATCGACAGGTCGGTGTCGTCGTCGTAGAAGATCTCAGGCACGGGACGTGCTCTCCTTAGCTCGAATTTGTCTTACGGGATAACGAATATCAGGCAATACGTTCGACAGGACGGAGCGAGCGATCCGTGATCGAACGGGAGCCGCGGCCGACCGCGACCATGCCCGACTGCACGAGCTCCTTGATTCCGAACGGTTCGAGCATCTTCAGCAGCGCATCGAGTTTGTCAGCCCCGCCGGTTGCCTCGATCGTGAGGGCATCATTTGCGACGTCGACGACCTTCGATCTGAACAGATCGACGATCTCGATGACCTGCGCCCGGGTGGCGACGTCCGCCTTGACCTTGACCAGCGCGATTTCACGCGAGACGGACGACGAAGGCTCCAGCTCGACGATCTTCAAGACGTTGATGAGCTTGTTGAGCTGCTTGGTGACCTGCTCGAGCGGGTTGTCTTCGACTTGCACGACGATCGTCATGCGCGAGACCTCGTCGTACTCGGTCGGGCCGACGGCGAGCGACTCGATGTTGAAACCGCGGCGGGCGAAGAGTCCGGCGATGCGTGCGAGCACGCCGGGCTTGTTCTCGACCAGCACAGACAGGGTGTGCTTCGACATGGTTAGAGCACCTCGGCTTCCCACGCGGGCGCGATTTCGCGCGCAACTTGGATGTCGTCGTTGCTGGTTCCGGCGGCGACCATCGGCCAGACCATGGCGTCTTTGTGCACCACGAACTCGACGACCACCGGAGCGTCGTTGATGCCCATCGCCTTTTCGATCGTGGCGTCGACGTCACCACTCGCCTCGCAGCGCAGGCCGATGCAACCCATCGCGTCGGCGAGCTTCACGAAGTCGGGAACACGGCGCGAATGCAGATCGGTGTTGGAGTAGCGCTCGTTGTAGAAGAGCGTCTGCCACTGCCGAACCATGCCGAGTGCACCGTTGTTGATAAGCGCCACCTTGATCGGCGCACCCTCCAACGCACAGGTGACGAGCTCTTGATTCGTCATCTGGAAGCAGCCGTCGCCGTCGATCGCCCACACCGTTGCGTCGGGGCGGCCGAACTTCGCACCCATTGCGGCCGGCACCGAGAAGCCCATGGTGCCCGCGCCGCCGGAGTTCAGCCAGGTGTGCGGCACCTCGTGCGGCAGGTAGTGGGCGGCCCACATCTGGTGCTGGCCAACGCCCGCGACATAAACGGCCTCCGGCCCGGCGATCTTGCCCAGGCGCTCGATCACGAGTTGCGGCGACAAGCTGCCGTCGGCCGGGATGTCGTAGCCCAGCGGATAGGTGGTGCGCCACTGGTCGAGCTGGCGCCACCAACCGGTGAGGTCGGCCTGGTTGCCGCCTTCGAGTTCGGCCCGGACGGCGACGATCAAGTCGGCGATCACTTCACGCGCGTCGCCCACGATCGGCACGTCGGCGGTGCGGTTCTTCGAAATCTCGGCCGGGTCGATGTCGGCATGCACGACCGTGGCACCTGGTGCGAACGTCTCGAGTTTGCCGGTGACACGGTCGTCGAACCGGGTGCCGAGCGCAACCAGCAGGTCGGCCCGCTGAAGGGCTCCAACCGCGCCGACCGTGCCGTGCATGCCGGGCATGCCCATGTGCTGCGGGTGGCTGTCGGGAAAGGCGCCGCGAGCCATCAACGTGGTGACGACCGGAATACCGGTGAGCTCGGCGAGCACCTTGAACTCAGCGGAAGCCCGGGCGAGCAGCACGCCGCCGCCGATATAGAACACCGGCCGCTTGGCGCTCACGATGAGCTTGGCCGCTTCGCGGATTTGCTTGCTGTGCGGCTTCGCTGCCGGCCGGTAGCCGGGCAGGTCGATCTTGTCTGGGTAATCGAACGTCGTCATCTTTTGCATCGCGTCTTTGGCGACGTCGACGAGCACCGGCCCGGGACGCCCGGTCGAGGCGATGTAGAACGCCTCGGCGACCGTGCGGGCGATGTCGTCGGGGTTGGTGACGAGGAAATTGTGCTTGGTGATCGGCATCGTGATGCCGCGGATGTCGGCCTCCTGGAACGCGTCGGACCCGATCATCGCCGACGACACCTGGCCGGTGATGGCCACGATCGGCGTGGAGTCCATGTAGGCGTTCGAGACAGGGGTCACCAGGTTGGTGGCACCCGGGCCGGACGTCGCGATGTACACGCCGACCTTGCCGGTGGCCATCGCATAGCCCTCGGCCGCGTGACCGGCGCCTTGCTCGTGGCGGACCAGTACGTGACGGAGCTTCGTGGAGTCGAAGAGCGGGTCGTACATCGGCAGGATCGCACCACCCGGAATGCCGAAAGCGATCTCCGCCCCAGCCGTCTCCAGCGCACGCACGAGTGCCTGCGCGCCGGTCATCTGCTCACTCATCTCGGCCTCTCCGTCTACCACCTAGACAACAAAAAACCCCTCGTGCCCAGGGGCACTGAGGGGCTGCGCGCCGGCGACCTTACGGTCAGCCCGCGCGCTCAATAAGTACGAGAAAGTACGACTGCACCCGCCTAGATTGACGCACGAGGGGCCCCTATGTCAATCCAGGGGCCCCACAGCCGCCATCAGAAAGCCTTGATTTACAAGGACTTCCTACTATCTCGCGAGCTTGCTAAAGGCTTTGCAGCAAACCGACCACGTTGCCTTCGACGTCACGCACCGAGGCCACCAGCCGCTGGCCGCCGCCGAAATCGGTAATGGCCTGCACCTCCTGCGCACCGGCGGCAAGCAGCGTCTTGAACCGTTGCTCGATGTCGTCGACGTGCCAGTAGACGACGGCACCCGACAGGCCCTTCTGGTGGCCCTGCGGGTCGAGGCCGATCTCGAAC
>JBOGEK010000352.1:0-8048 GCA_050743645.1 Acidothermaceae bacterium | reverse complement strand
CGTCTTGGCCGGTCCTTGCACGATCGCAATCGCGAGCAGGCCCACGAATACGACGACGAAGGCGATGACGAATCGCTTGTGTTTCACCAACCAGTTGGCCGAGGTGGCGCCAGCCGGCGCCGAACCGTCGCCTGCCGCTGACGAGAACTCGGCGGACGACGTCGTTGGCCGGCGCGGCATGCGTTTACCCCCAGGCGGATGTTCGCCCGATTGTTTTCCACAAGAGACGCTCGGATCGTACGGCGCGACCCTGCGATGTGGTACCGGCCACGCGGCTCGCGCGATGGCGAAGGTCAGCCAACTCGATGAGCTGGTGGGACTAGTTCGCCGGGACCGTAAGCATCGGTTTGGTGTTATCGACCGGTTGCGACAAACCGGCGCGCACCGCCTCGAGTTGGGCGCTGAACGCGATTCCGAGAAACAGCGCGAGGGCGCTGAGGTTTGCCCAGATCAGCAGGGCGAGCACGCCCGTGAGTGGGCCGTAAGTCGAGCCGAACGTCGAACTCTTCGCAGCGTAGAGGGCGAGAAGTACGGTGAATATCAGCCACAACAGCAGCGATGTCAACGCCCCGATCGCCAGCCAGGTGCCGCCGGGTTGGTGGCGATGCGGGGCCCGCGAAAACACGATGGTGGCCGAGACGAGCGCAAGCGCGATCCCTAACGGCCAGCGGGTGAAGTCCCACGCCAGCCGGTCGTCGTGCGACCAGTGGTAGGCGGCGGCGAGACTGCGACCGGCCGCGGAGCCCGCGACGATGAGCAGGAATCCGATCACCGTCGACAACCCGACGGTGAGCACCATGACGACCGCATGTCCGTATTTCTTGACGCTCGGGCGGTCGCGCTCGATGCCGTAGATGCGGTTGGCGCCCCGCTCGACCTGACCCATGGCGGTGGTCAGCGACACGATGCCACCGGCAAGTCCGAGCCACAGCGCGACCTGTGTGCCGGTGCCCGCATGGCCTTTGAACGCGGCGTCCAAGAGCGTGTCGCTCGATCCGGGCGTGAGTTTCGTGAGGGTGTTTTTCACTACGTCACCGAGCTTTTGCTCGTGCAACGTGGCCGCTAGTCCGAGCAGTGCGACGGTGAACGGCACGACAGCCAGGCAGATCTGGAACGCGAGCGCGCGGGCGTGGCTGAAGCCGTCCGCATAGCGAAATCTGACGAAGCCGTCGCGCACCAGTTTCCACCGCCCGTTGCGGCGGATGGTTTTCCACGCGTCGTCGGCCGAGAGCTTTTCGCCGTCCATCGTGCTGGTCTCCGGCACCCTGCTAGCGCTACTCATGTCGTGCTCACACTCGGCTCCATCAAAGCTCTAGGCGCGCATGCACGCGTCGGACACCGGGAAGGTACCCGCACGGCACGGCGACGATGCGCCGGGAACGGAGGTCGCCTGTGCGGCTCGACGAGTGGTTCTTGACAGCTGCCGAACGCGGAAACCCGGCGACGCGGCTCGATGGGCGCCGTAGCACCGCGTGGAGCGCCGGCAACCGCGTCGAGGTTCTCGTGCACGGTGCGACGTATTTCGCCGCGTTACGTGCTTGCGTCGAACGGCTCGGACCGGGCGACAGCTTGCTGTTCACCGACTGGCGCGGTGATCCTGACGAGATGCTCGACGATTCCGGGACGACAGTTGGCACCCTCCTTTGTCGTGCCGCCGAGCGAGGAGTCGGCGTCAACGGTCTGGTGTGGCGGTCGCATTGGGACAAGCTCGCGTTCAGTGCGGCGGAAAATCGGCGACTCGGGTCGGAAATCGAGGAAGCGGGCGGCTGCTGCTTGCTCGACATGAGGGTGCGTCTCGGTGGTTCGCATCACCAGAAGTTCGTGGTGGCACGACGCCAGGCGAATCGCGAGGACGACGTGGCCTTCGTGGGCGGCATCGACTTGTGTCACAGCCGCCGCGACGATGTTCGACACCTGGGCGATCCGCAACGACAGCCGATGGCTGCCGTGTATGGCAAACGCCCACCTTGGCACGACGTCCAGTTGATGCTTCACGGACCCGCAGTTGGTGATGTCGAGTTCACTTTTCGCGAACGATGGGACGATCCTCAGCCGCTGTCTCGTGCGCCATGGCGACGCCTCGCCGACCGCATGCACCGAGAGGGCCTACGCCCGCGGGGGCTGCCGCGCCAAGCGGCAGATCCTCCTGTCGCGGGCGGTCACGTGGTGCAGCTACTGCGCACCTACGCCGACCGGCGCCATGGTTATCCGTTCGCGCCGACCGGCGAGCGGAGCGTCGCTCGCGGTCTGCACAAGGCGCTGGCGCGGGCCAGGTCTTTGGTCTACATCGAGGACCAATACCTGTGGTCGCGAGGAACCGTCTCCGTTCTGGCCGCTGCGCTGCGTGCCAATCCGCAGCTGCGAGTAGTCGCGGTGGTTCCGCGTTTTCCTGACCAGGACGGCAAGATCTCGCGCCCACCTAACGACATCGGACGACTCGGATCGGTGCAGCTGCTTCGTGCATCAGGCGGTGAGCGCTTCGCCATTTACGACCTCGAGAACGCCGCGTCGGTGCCGATCTACGTGCACGCCAAGATCTGTATTGTGGACGACATCTGGGCGTGCGTCGGGTCGGCGAACATCAACCGACGATCGTGGAGCCATGATTCGGAACTCAGCTGCGCGGTCATTGACGATTCGCTCGACGGGCGTGAGCCGCGCGACCCAGGGGGCCTGGGCGACGGCGCGCGGGTGTTCGCGCGTCACCTGAGGCTCAAACTCGCAACGGAGCACTTGGGCCGCGCGGACGGTGATGACGAGGGCCTGATCGACCCCGAATCATTCCTGTCGGCGATGGCGGTTGCGGCGGCCCAGCTCGATCGCTGGCACGGTGGTGGTCGTGTCGGACCGCGGCCGCCTGGCCAGCTGCGAACCCATCATCCTGCGGATCTCCGCCCGTTCACCCGCGCATGGGCGACGCCGCTGTATCGACTGATCTACGATCCGGACGGTCGCCCGTGGCGATCACGTCGAGCGGGAACTTACTGAGCAGGGCGGCTGCGGCGCCCGGGAAGTCGTGTGATTGGTGGCGAACGTTGACGTGGCGCTCAGCGACGCGTTCCGCGCCGTCGACCTGATCGGAGTGTTCGCCAATGCCGTGCTCGGCGGCGTGATTGCGCGCCGGGAGAAGCTCGACCCGGTGGGGTTCGCGACGTTGGCGATCCTGTCCGGGCTCGGAGGTGGCCTGATTCGTGACACGTTGCTGCAGCACGGCACGCCCATTGCATTGACCGATTACGCATACGTTCTGACCGCGCTCGGGGCCGCGGCGATCACCTTCACTGTGCGCGTGCAGGGGCCGTTGTGGGACCGGGCATGGCCGATCGTTGACGCGCTGGCGCTGGGCACGTGGGCGGCAACCGGAGCCCAGAAAACTCTCGCGGTGGGCTTGGGGTGGTTGCCTGCGGTGCTGCTCGGCACGATCACGGCGGTTGGTGGCGGTGCCGTGCGCGACATCGTGCTGCGGCGAATCCCCACAGTTCTCGGCGGCAACACGCTGTATGCGACGTGCGCTGTCGTTGCCAGCGGGGTGATGGTTGCGCTGTCGCGGACCGGGCACCCAACCCCTGGCCTGGTGGCGGCGACGCTGACTGGTGCGGTGCTGTGCCTGCTGGCCCGTCAACGCGGCTGGATGCTGCCCGCGAGTGACTCATGGTCGCCGGCACAAGTCGTGCCGGCCCGCTACCGCAAGCGGTTGCGTGCTCACCTGCACGGTCGCAGGCCACGACCGCTACCGGAGAAGAAGGAGCGCCCATGACCGCGGAAGGCTTGCCGCTTGCGGCCGCATTAAGCGCGCTGCCCGAGACCCGCAGCTGGCAAGAGGACTTCTACCGAGACCTGCACGCACACCCTGAGCTATCGCACCAGGAGCGGCGCACCGCCGCAGCCGTCGCGTCGCGGCTGCCCGGCTTCGGTTATCAGGTCCACCAACACGTCGGCGGCACCGGCGTCGTCGGTGTCCTCGCCAACGGCACCGGCCCTGCCGTGCTGCTTCGCGCCGACATGGATGCGCTGCCGGTGCGTGAGGCCACCGGGCTGCCGTACGCCAGCACCGTCACCGGCACCGACGCCGAGGGCAACGAGGTGCCGGTGATGCACGCCTGCGGTCACGATGTGCATGTCACGTGCTTGCTCGGCGCGGCCGCGTTGCTGGCGCGCGCCCGTGAACGTTGGGCGGGCACCCTCGTGGTGTTGTTCCAACCGGCGGAGGAGGCGGGCGACGGCGCCAAGGCCATGGTCGATGACCGACTCGGTGAGCTGGTGGGGCCGCTGACCGTGGCGCTCGGCCAGCATGTGCTTGCGCTGCCTGCCGGGCAGGTCGGCAGCCGTCGCGGTGCGGTGCTTTCGGCCGCCGACAGTATGCGAATCACGGTGCATGGCCGAGGTGGCCACGGCTCGATGCCGCAAGCGACCGTCGACCCGGTCGTGCTCGCCGCAATGATCGTCGTCCGGCTGCAGACGGTCGTTGCGCGGGAGATTCCGCCGGACGAGCCCGCAGTGCTCACTGTCGGGAGCATCCAGGCAGGCACGAAGAGCAACATCATCGGCGACCACGCGGTGCTGCAACTCAACATCCGCACGTACAGCACCCAAACACGCCGCACGATCTTGGATGCCATCACCCGCATCGTCACAGCGGAGTGCCAGGCATCCGGCTCACCGAGCGAGCCCGAATTCGAGATGTTCGATCAGTACCCGCCGACCGTAAACGACGCCGCCGCGACCGACCGGATCGCACGTGCATTCGCCGAACATTTCGGTAGCCGCGCCGTCGAGTTACCGCTGCAGACAGCGAGCGAAGATTTCAGCGATATCCCGACCGCACTCGGAATTCCGTACACCTATTGGGGGATCGGGGGAGTAGACCCCGACACCTACCGCGCCGCCGAAACCGCAGGAACCATCAGCCAAGACATCCCGGTCAACCACTCACCGCGCTTTGCACCCGTCGTCCAACCGACTCTTGACACCGGCACGGAGGCTATGGTCGCCGCAGCGCTGGCCTGGCTCGCTAACCACGCCGCCGGCTAATCATCCGGCAGGCACGCGTCGAGCAAATCACCGACCGGAACCTGCGCCCGTCGTTAGCCAGTCGCCGAACTCTGCTGCAGGCATCGGCCGCGCCAAATAGAAGCCTTGTGCGACATCACAACCGAGCTCTTGAAGGGCGCTGAGGGTCAGCGCGTCTTCGACGCCTTCGGCGACGACCGACAGCCCGAGGTTATGGCCCAGATCGACGGCGGACCGCACCAGGACGGCGTCGGCCTGCTCGGCAGTCAGATCGGAGACGAACGAACGATCGACCTTCAACTCGGCGACCGGTAGCTGGCGCAGGTAGGTCATGGACGAATAGCCCGTGCCAAAATCATCGAGCGAAAGTCGTATGCCTGCCGCTGCCAGCTCACGCAAAATGACGAGCGCACCGCCGGGGTCGCGCATAATCGCGCTTTCGGTTATTTCTAAGCAGAGTAGGCCCGCCGGTACCTCGTGCCGCGAAAGTGCGGCGATGACCCGTCCTGGCAGCGCCGAATCGTGTAGGCATCGGGTCGAGAGGTTGACCGCGACAGGCACGCGAAGCTCAGCCTTCGCCCAGACGTGTGCTTGGGCGAGCACGACATCGAGCACTCGATTCGTCAGACGATGAATAAGTCCAGTCGTTTCGGCGACAGGAATGAATTCGTCGGGCATCAGCATTCCGCGCTCGGGGTGTTGCCATCGCACCAACGCTTCGACGCCAGCGAGTTCACCACTGTCGACGTCAATCTTCGGCTGGTAATAGACAACAAGTTCGTTGCGATCGAGCGCGCGGCGAAGCTGGCCGAGCAATCCGAAACGCGTCGGCGCCCGCTCGCTTCGGTCTGGCTCGTAAACGGCGACACCAGCTGCGGCTTCCTTCGCCTCGTACATTGCGGTGTCGGCGTGCCGGAGTAGGTCGGTCGGGTTGGTCCCGTGTTCCGGCGCGACGGCCACGCCGATACTCGCTGCGACGTCAGCAGTTGTGTCACCCAGGACGCCCGCGTCACCTAACGTGAATGGCGTATGCAGGGCAGTGAGCACCCGCTCAGCGATCGACACCGCGGCGTCGATACCGCTGATATCGGGTAGCAGCACGGCGAATTCGTCGCCGGAAAGTCGCGCCACGGTGTCATTTTCGCGCAACGCCGCGGTGAGCAATCGCGGCCCGATCTGCGCCAACAACTGGTCACCGCATGCGTGACCGAGCGTGTCGTTCACCTCTTTGAACTTGTCGAGGTCGATCAGCAGCAGGCCGGTGCGACCACCGCTCGTTCTGGCAGTTGTGAGCTCTTCGACGAGTCGGGTACTCAAGAGCTCGCGATTCGGGAGCCCCGTCAGCGAATCGTGCTGGGCTTGGTGCTGCAACTTACGTTCGAGGCGCTTGCGTTCGGTGACGTCGACGAGCAATGCCATAAGCCCACGCACGTTTCCCGAGTTGTCGCGGGTAGCGGCCGCACTGAACTCGACGTCGACCAACCGACCGTCGCGGCGCCGGCAGCGCAGTTGCAGCACCGGCAGCGGCGCACCGGCGTCCAATCCCGCAAGCAACCCGGTGAGATTGAGTTCGCGACCCAATACCTTTGTGGGCAGCGGTTTTCCCACGACCTCGGACGCCGGCCACGCCAGCAATCGATGGGCGGCCGCATTCCATTCCCGCACCAATCCGGTGCGGTCGAGTTCAATGATGGCGACCGGACTCGCATCGATGAGCGCCCGAAGGTCACTCGAGGCTGATGGATTGGTCGCTTGGCCTGCCTCGCTCCTCGCTGCGCCTGCCTCGCTCATCGTTATGCAGCCGGCCGAACCCTGATCAAAGCGACGTCGAACTGCAGCGTGACCTCGTCTCCGACCAGCACACCACCCGTTTCGAGGACGGCGTTCCAGGTCAGACCGAAATCTGCCCGGCTGATCTCGGCGGAGCCTTCGAAGCCGGCGAGTTCGTTGCCCAGATGGTCGGTCGAGGTGCCGGTCAGTGTGAAGTCGACCGCCACGGGTCGGGTGACTCCGCAGATCGTCAGGTCTCCGGCCAGCACGTAACGCCCGTCGCCGGCGGGCTCGACTCCGGTGCTCTGGAAGAGCATTTCCGGATAGGTCTCGACGTCCAAGAAATCGGGACTGCGCAGGTGGTCGTCTCGCTGCGCCTGTCCGGTGTTGAGGCTCTCGGTGTAGATCGCCACAGAGACCGACGAACGGGTGGGGTCGTCGGAGTCGAGGTGCGCCGCGCCATGAAAGGCCGTGAACCCGCCGCGCACGGTGGTGACCATGGCGTAGCGGGCAGCGAAGCCGATGCGGGTGTTTGCCTCGTCGATTTCATAAGCATCGGTCAGGACGGCGGTCGCGCTCATGGTCTGCTCCTCGATCTCGGTCGGGCGTGGGCAGCGCCGACACGACCCCGTGTCTTCCTATCGGCCGACGCGTCCGATAGCTGAAGGTGTCGCGTCCCGTCAGGCGGGTGGGTGGCTGGCGGAGCACCAGGTCAGGAGCGAGCGCGGGTCATTAGGTTGCGGGCGAGCGTGGCGGCGTCCGAAACACTCGGAACAACGAGTGCGGACGACGGACCCAGCTTTGCGCGTAGCGCATCGACGGCGCCGGCCAGCGGAGGTAGGGCCTTACGGTTCCCTCGGCTGCGAATGACGTCGGCGCTCGCGAGCAACGTGGCAAGTTCGACGTCGACGCCGTCGACGTCGTCGATGCCTGCTGCGGCCGCCACGATCGCGGCCGTTTCCAAGCAGATCGCTAACGGGAACTGGAACGGCATCACCTCGGCCGCATCGAGCGCTGCGAGTGCGTGTCGCGCGCTGCCAGCGATATCTGCTTGCTCGAGCAAAGTGCGAGCCAGGACCGCCCTGATGAGCGGTAACTCGCGCTCGATGCCGAGTTCGGTGGCGTCCCGGTCGGCCTGGGTGCCGAGGTCGACGGCGCGTTCGAGGTCGCCGTCGGTCATGGCAAGACCAGCCGCGGCTGACAACAGCACCACTCGGGCGATCCGCCGGATGCCGGTGTGCCAGGGTGTCGCTTCCTCGACGTAGGCC
>JBOGEK010000351.1:0-2893 GCA_050743645.1 Acidothermaceae bacterium | reverse complement strand
CGCGTCGGTACTCGGTGGTTGCGCCGCCGAATACCACGCTGTGCCGGCCCGGACTTCGCAGGCTTGTTGGCACACAGGTTCGGTGAAGTTCTAAAGCAGCTGACCAGCGAGACCGCAGTCCGCGCGGTTGCCGCCAGAGAGGCGAACATGACGCACAAATCAGCAGAGCCGATGAGCTCGCGGAACCCACGACAGCCCGCCGTTTTACGCAGGTTCAATCAACACGAGTCCATGCCAGCGGTCTTGGACTTGATGCAGGCTGCGGCATTACTTGGGTTGGGTCGGACGACCGCGTACCGGCTTGTGCACGACGGCGAGTGGCCGACCCCCGTCTTTCGGCTCGGCCGCTTGATCAGGGTTCCGACGCGGCCGTTGCTCGACCTACTTGCAGGCGAGCAGCTCCACGCCGTCGCAGCCGTATCGATTCCTGCGAATCCGGGTCGTCCAGAGGCCAGCTGACGCGCCGTTCGCTGTCCGCCGTAAGAACGGCGAGCGAGTTTAGAAGCAGGGTGGTTCTCGACTCGTCTCGGAAGCGGGTCGAGGCTGTCTTGTTGTTGGTCGCCGTATTGGCGCGGTGGGTGGTCGCTCGGGCCCAGCCTGGGGTGCGGAAAGTTCGTTGCTCCATGCGGCGAAACGCTGCCTCATCGCGGCGAGGTCGGCCGTCGAGATGCCGTAGCTAGTGAACGCGCTGTCGGGCAGCCGGTTGAGTTCGGCGAGCGCGTCGCGAAAGTGCGGCAGGTCGAAGCCGGGGTCGTGCGCCGCGGCTAAGTCAAGGAGCTGGCTTCGGCTGTAGCGGGTCAGCGCCGCGTCGACGTCGAGATAGTCGCGCGGGTACCAGCGACCGAACAGGGCGCCCATCTTGTTCGCCACCGCGTCGTCGGGGTGCAGCACTGGTCCGATGTCGAGGCGCACCGGTGGGTGGGCGCGGTAGTCGCGCACCAGTTCCAGCTTCACCGTCCCGCCGTCAGGGATTTCGACGAGCAGCCGGGCGAAGTCTTCGACGGCGATATCGACGTGCACCAGCAACCCGTCGTCCTCGAGTGCGGCGCTGATCCGTTCGGCGGCGGTGCGGGCGACGGCAGAGTGGGTGCAGAACAAATCGATGTCTTCGGTTGGTCGATCTATGAGGCCGTGCGCGACGACGGCTAGGCCGCCGCCCAGGGCGTAGTCCAGGTCAGGACAGGCGGCGAGTGCGATGCGGGCCACACGAGCCTGCAGCTCGTCCACCGGCCTACCTGGCCAACTCAGGAAAGGCCCGCTGCCAGCGATCGCGGACCGCGACCGGCAGTCGCAACTGTGGCCACAGCCTGCGCAACGTAGCCTCGTTCAGCCATTGCTGGACATATTCGACGCGCATCGACTCAACGAGCACGATCTTATAGGCGGCGAGCAGGTCCTGATCGTCGCCGAAATCGAAGCTAGCCTGGCCGGACCAGACGAGGTTTCGGGGCAACTCCAAGACACCGACGGTCGGGCCGGTGAGTTCGGCTAGTGATGCCGCGACGATGATCGGGCGCACATCGCGGTAGCTGACTCGGGACTCGCTCATGATCCCAGTGTCGCGCATACCGACCGCGCCGCGGGACTAATGTTTCGCCGTCGATCTTGTTCTTGTCCTGCCGAAGGCCGCCAGAGCCTGCTCGTCGGACTCGGGCAGGGTGTGAAGGTACCGCTGGGTGGTGCTGATCTGCGCATGACCCAAGCGGTCCATTACGGCCTTGAGGTCCGCACCGCCGGCCAGCGCCCATGACGCGTGGGCGTGGCGAAGATCATGGAAACGGACGTGGAATCCAAGCTGCGCTTTTTCCAAAGCGGGCAGCCAAATCCGGGTGCGGAACGTATTCCGCGATATGGGGCGTCCGCCCGGCCGCCCAGTCGATGAGAACAGTAAGTCATCCACCTGGAGCGCCAGGGTTTGCATATGAAGGCTCAATGTTTGAATGAGTTCTTGACTCACGCGCACCGAGCGCGGTTCGTTGTCCTTGGGATAATCCTTGAATACCATCCGTTCCCCGGTAGGGCTTATCTTGCGCGAGACCTCGACAACGACGCGGTCCACGGATATGACGCGGCGCAAAAAGTCGATGTCTTGTGGGCGGAGTGCAATTAGCTCGCCCCATCGCAGGCCGGTCTCGATTTCGGTGAGAACCATCTGCAGGTATCGTGCGGGCATAAATCCCAGGAGTCTGTCGAACTCCTCGGGAGACAGGATTCGCAAGCGCTTCGCAACGACCTTAGGAAGTTCGGTCTCGGTACACGGGTTGCGTGCGATCACGCGGTCTCGCACCGCCCTCTTGAAAATGCTGTGCAGCATCACGTGGTACTTGACGACTGACCGCGGCGCGAGACCTGCCGCACATGCTGACGTCACCCACGACTGGACTGTTGAGGGAAGAATTGCCGACATCGGCTTCTCCCCGAAGTAGGGGATGAAGTGCCGGTCGAGATATGAACGGTATGCGGCGCGTGTGCTTAGCTCCAAGTGTCGAGATGGCCACCAATGTTGCTCGACGTATTCGCGAAATCTCATCTTGCCGTCGGACGGGTCGATCCACCCGCCATCCCGGACAGCTTGCTCTGCTGCTCGCGCCGCGCGCTCCGCAATCCGCTTGGCATCGAACGTGCCCGCTGATCGCTCGCGCTCGGCAGGATCGAGGTACACGGCCGTGAAACGAATGCGGCCGTCTGCCGTGAGGCGTCGTTTCGCGTATGCCACGACCCTCCTTGATCATCCGTCCGTGTCCCGTCCGTGAAGTCGGCGACATCGTGTGGTACGGAGCAGCACCGACTGACACAGCAATTGGGCCTCTGACCTGCAGTTTCTCACGATTCGACTAAGCGAGCAACGACGCTTCTTTTGTCCCGAGATACGGCTCATAACCCAGAGGTCACA
>JBOGEK010000350.1:0-3114 GCA_050743645.1 Acidothermaceae bacterium | reverse complement strand
GGCTACCTCGACTCCATACCGCGCGGACTCGACGAAGCGGCGATGGTCGACGGCAACGGCCCGCTCGGTGCCTTGTTCAGAGTGGTTGTGCCCGCGGCTATTCCGGGCGTCGTCGCGGTCGCGATCTATGCGTTCATGACGGCGTGGGGCGAGGTGCTCTTCGCCTCGGTGATGACCGACGACTCAACCCGAACGCTCGCCGTAGGGCTACGGGGTTACGCAACGCAGAACAACGTCTACTGGAACCAGATTATGGCCGCGTCACTGACGGTTAGCCTGCCCATCGTCGTCGGATTCCTGTTGCTGCAACGCTTCCTCGTGTCCGGCATGACAGCCGGTGCCGTGAAGTAGTCATGACTTGAGCGCCCGAGGCTATTCGACTCCTCGTGTCCATACCGGCGAGGTACCGTTAATCGGTACCAGTGAAAGGAACCCAATGCTCAGCCCTCGCTGGACGGATTCGCGTACCGCGCGTCGACTCGACGGCATCTGGGACTTCACGTTCGATCCGGAGTCTCGCGGAACGAGCGAGCGGTGGTGGCTCGCTGCGCTTCCGAGCCGTCGGCCGATGCCGGTGCCCGCAAGCTACAACGACCTCACGACCGACATTGTCGAACGCGAGCACGTCGGCGACGTTTGGTATCAGACCACGATCGCCGCGCCGCGCGCTTCGACGGCCCGACGCACCGTGCTGCGATTCGACGCCGCCACGCACCGCGCAGAGGTTTGGCTCAACGAGGTACGACTTGGCTCACACGAAGGTGGCTATACGCCGTTCGAGTTCGATGTAACCCATCTCATCGGGAATGCCGAGACGGCAAGGATTACGGTTCGCGTCGACAACCAACTGACGATGCACAGCATCCCACCAGGCATCGTCGATATCGGCGAAGACGGCCGGCGCAGGCAGCGCTACTTTCACGACTTCTACAACTATGCGGGGCTGTCACGGTCGGTGTGGTTGCTATCAATGCCTATCGAGCACATCGCCGACGTCACCGTCACCACTGGTATCGACGGTCGGCGAGGTTTGGTCGATTATGCGGTCGAGCTTGCGGGTGCACCCGAGCAGGCACCAGCTGCTGGGCGCGTCTCCGTCGTCCTGCTTGATGCAGACGGGGCGCGGGCTGCGGTGGGCGAGGGAGCCACCGGCAGGCTCGTCGTCGACGATGCGCGCCTGTGGTCAACAGACGACCCCTACCTGTACAAGCTCGAAGTTCGATACCAGTCGGACGACGAGACCGATGTCTATCCAGTGGCAGTCGGCGTTCGCACGGTGTCAGTCGACGGCGCCAGGCTGCTGCTCAACGGCGTGCCGATCGAACTTCGAGGCTTCGGCATGCACGAGGACGCCGCTTGGCGAGGCAAAGGCCACGACGATGCTCGCATGGTCCGCGATTTCACGTTGCTGCGATGGATCGGCGCGAACTCGTTTCGCACCTCGCACTACCCTTACGCCGAAGAGATGCTCGATTTGGCTGACCGCCTGGGCTTCCTCGTGATCGACGAATGCGCAGCAGTAGGGCTGAACCTGGTGCTGAACGCGGATCGCGTGCACGTCGACGACACCCACACCTTCCGGCCGGGGGGTATCGATGACACTACGCTCGACGTGCACTTGGCAGCACTACGCGAGCTGGTAAATCGAGACAAGAACCATCCCAGCGTTGTCATGTGGTCAGTGGCAAACGAGCCCGATACCACTGAACCGGCGTCTCGTCCGTACTTTGAGGCTTTGGCCGGCCTGACCCGTGCAGTCGATGCCACCCGGCCGGTCGCGTTCGCCAATGTCGCACTCGCTACGCCCGACAACGACCAGGTGACTGACCTGTTCGACGTCGTCCTGCTCAATCGCTATTTCGGCTGGTACGTCGACGCGGGCGATCTCGACGTCGCTGCCGGAAAGCTCGAAGACGAGTTGCGGCTGTGGGCGAAGCGTTACGAAAAGCCCATCGTCATAAGCGAATTCGGCGCTGACGCCGTTGCAGGTGTGCACTCGTTGCCAGCCCAGATGTGGAGTGAGGAATTCCAGCGCGACCTCGTCGAGACCTACCTCGACGTATTCTCACGGGTCGACGAGGTGGTCGGCGCCCACGTGTGGAACTTCGCCGATTTCGCCACCATGCAAGGCGCCAATCGGGTCGTGGGCAATCGCAAGGGTGTCTTTACTCGTGAACGTGAGCCGAAGCTGGTGGCCTACCTGCTGCGCAAGCGTTGGGCCCAAACCGACTGAGGCACCTTACGACAGCTCGCCCGACAGCAAGCGCTCGATCGGAAGTGTCGCCGCGCCCCGAGCGACAGCGTCGTCGCCAAGCATGCACAACTCGATCGACGTTTGCGCGAAGGCTTCGCGCAATGCATGGGCTGCGGCTGCGGCTCGAATCTCGGTCATCAGTTCAGTACCGAGCATGATGCCTGCCCAACCGCCGATGATGATGCGCTCGGGATTGAACAGATTGATCAGGCCCGCTAGCCCGGCGCCCATGTAAAGCGCCGTCTCGGCAAGAATCGCTCGAGCCGCCGGATCGGACCTGCTCCTCTCGACGAGCGCCGCGAGTTCAGCCTCTTCGCTGCCTGTGCCGACCTTGCGGCGCGGATTTGCCTCCTTGTAACGCGCGAGCACCCCCTCAGCACCGATATAGGCTTCCAGGCAGCCGCGCGCACCACACCGGCACTGCCTCCCGCCGACGACCGCCGGCGTATGGCCCCATTCGCCCGCACTACTTGTTGCGCCTCGATAAAGGGAACCGTTCGTGATGATGCTCGCACCAACACCCGACCCTACGAGCGCGACGATGGCATGTCGCGACCCACGACCCGCGCCGAACCAGCTCTCCGCCTGGCCGAGATTCGATGCGCCGTTGTCGATGAAGATCGGCGCCTTCACGCCCGCACGTTCGAGCAACCGCACCATGGGCACGGCGTCCCAAGAAAAGGTTTGTCCGTGTACCAGCGCGACCTCGCCCTGCTCGACTATGCCGGGCACGCTGACACCAATACCGATAACCGTGCTGCCGCTCTCGTCGGCCGCCGCCGTGAGTTCTTCGAGCGCCTGAACCATGATGCTCAGGACGACGTCAACCCCATGCTGGCCGGCCTCTAACGCAGAATCGA
>JBOGEK010000349.1:0-4048 GCA_050743645.1 Acidothermaceae bacterium | reverse complement strand
CACCAGCGCCTCGAGAAGGAGGGCAAGCAAGATGGCCGCCAATGCGCCGAGGCCGGCGACGACCAATTCGATGCGTCGTTTCGAAACCTTGGTCGAGATGATCTCCGGCGGAATGAGCGTTTGCAGCGTGACTCGCTCGGTCGGCTGATTGAGGAAGGCTTGCTGGCTCGCATTGAGCGTCTTTTGCAAGTGATCGATGCCGAACTGCACCGACGCGAGCGACAGCTTGGCGCTTTTCGTCGCGCAGGCAATCACCATGACCGACGACTTCGGCTGGGTCGTGAGGGTGTAAGCAGGCGACACGCCCGCCTTGACCGCGTCGACACGCGCCGGACCACCGGACTCCACCAGCAGCAGCTGAGTCGTCACACCAGCCGGGACCGTGCCGCCGCCCCCGCCCAACAGCGGGTTGACCTGCACCGACTTGGTCTCGCCGTTCGTGCCGGGCACGGTTTGGGTGACGACCGTCGGTCCTTGTAGCGTCGCGTACGCCTGCGCCGTGTAAACCGGCTGAACCTTCTTGCCTTGCATGTAGGCCAGGACGCAGGCGGCTATGAGAACCGGCCCAGCTACGTACCAGCGGCGCGCAACGATCCTGAGTACCCCCCAGACGTTCACGGCGTCATCCCTCCCATTTCGTGGTTGCCCACGTTCTCGTGGTTCCCCACGTCCGGCCTACCAACGACCAGGACGGCGCGATAGTGCCCGAATCGTCGCTGCATATTCGTCAGGCGCATAGTTCAGTCCTCGAACCGGTCGTATGTCCACGAAGACTTCAGTTGGATGGGCGCCAGCCGGACGACGGCACGCGGCGCCTGGTCGAGACCGGGCCCGCCGACGTCGAACACCACGGATTGGTGCCAGGGCAACACGTCGCGACCACTCATCGAGACCATGCCGCACAAAAGCGTGTATCGGCCACGAGCGACCGGGAGGTCGTCGACAGCGCACACGATCCTCGTCTCGCCCTCGGGAAGCTCCAGGTAATGCGAAACAACGAAAATGGCGGACGCCGTGCCTGAACTGACGCCCAGGAAAAGTCGGCCGTTGCAGCGTGCTTCGGTCTTCAATCGGAGGCTGACGACAAACGGTTCACCGGTGGCAGGCAGCAACCCATCGGGTCGCGTGACGGTTGCCTCGACGATCCGCATCGCGCCGTCGCTATACGACCCGCTCAGCACGTAGGCGTCGAGTGCGGTTCGATACTCACTGAGCACCTGGCCCATTGGGGCGTCGGACCGCAGCACGCCGTCCTGCAGCCACAAGCCGCGGCTGCACATCGCTTCGAGCGACGCGAGGTCGTGCGAGACGATCACCAGGGTGGTGCCGTTCTGCAACACCTCACGCATACGGTCGAGGCACCGTTGCTGGAACGCTGCATCGCCGACCGCAAGCACCTCGTCGACCAGCAACACATCAGGCTCGAGGAAGGCGGCAACCGCGAAGCCGAGGCGCATCTGCATTCCGGTCGAATAGAACTTCACCTGCCGATCGATCGCCTTCGACAACTCGGCGAACTCGACGATGTCGTCGAACCGCGCGGCGACCTTCTTGCGGGTTAGCCCGAGCAGCGATCCGTAGAGGTAGACGTTCTCGCGACCCGACAGCTCCGGGTGGATGCCTGCCCGCACCTCGATCAATGCACCGACCCGGCCGGCGATGTCGACCGAGCCGGCGTACGGCGCCATCACGCGAGTGAGCACCTTGAGCAGGGTCGACTTGCCTGACCCGTTGATGCCCATCAATCCGATGGAGTCGCCCGGACTCACCTTGAAATCGACGTCCCGCAATGCCCAGCGGTGCTTCTTCTTGAACGACAACGAGCTCGGGTTCAATCGGTCGCGCAGCGTCGTGGGTCGGCGATCCTCACGGAACCTTTTCCAGATGCGGTTTGCGACCACAGTGCCGTTAGAGGACATCGGCCATCCCACGCTCGAACTTCGAGAACATCGCGGCCGCGATCAGCAACATGACGACGGCGGAGGCCGCGCCGGCGCCGAACTGGCTCCACAGCGGGGGCTTTCCGAACAAGACCGTGCGCCGGTACGCGTCGATGATCGGACCGAGCGGGTTGATGACGCTGTACGGCACCCGCCAGCTCGCCGGGAACTTCGTCATCTCGTAGGCAACTGGCGTGGCAAACAGGCCGATCTGCAGTACAAGCGGCAACACGTTCTTCACGTCGCGCACGTAGACCACGAGCGCCGCCACGGCCACGCAAATAGCGAGCGTGAACGCTAGTTGCACAAGAAGGATCAAAGGCACGTAGTACGACGTCGCCTTAGGGGTAAACCCGTTTGCCACGAAGAGGACAACGAGAACCAGGGTGGCGAGCATCGCATCGAATGCGGAGACGACGACACCAGCGGTCGGAAAAATCTGCCTCGGGCAGTAGACCTTGTTCAGTAGCGCAGAGTTGGTAACCAGACTCAAACCACCGACGCTCAACGCGCTGGAGAAGAACTGCCACGGCAGCAGACCGATATATGCGTAGATCGGATACGGAACTCCGTGGGTGTTCACGCTCGCGACGTGGCCTGCCAAAAACATGAAGACAAGAAGCAGCGAGATCGGTTGTACGAAAACCCAGGTGAATCCGAGGATCGCTTGCTTGTAGCGCGCACGGATGTCGCGCTCGGCGAGCGTTCGTACGAGTTCTCGCGACCGAATCAGATCGGCGATGAACCGTGGAAGGCCGATGCGCGTGCGAAAGCGCAACTCAGCTGGCGGCGCCAGAGGGATCTCCTCTACGGCGATCAACGCGCTTTCCCCTCCCCTATTTGTGTCTTTCGGACAGCTTTGCGCGGTCGACCGACCCATCCAACGATGCCACACCCGCGGACGGACGTCGTCAGACTGGGTCAAAGTCCATCCGATCAGACGACCGGACCACTCCGTTCGGTCTAACCGGCAGATCTCAATGGGTGCGCCTCGCGTGGACCCTTCAGCTGAAGTCGAGTCGCGCGAGCGGCCGGAGATACGAACTGACCCGAAAAGTGTCCCGTGGCTGCGTATTCTGGCGGCACTCTGAAGGTAAAGATTTCGTATGGTGAGGAGTCCAAACGTGCGCCAAGAGCCACCTAGTGAGCATGAGGCGCCAGTTCCCGAACAGATCTCCACACCAGCCGCCGGTGCCGTGGGCGTCATGGGCACCGCAAGCCGTGACGTTGTCGTTACCTTCTCTACCGACACCTGGTCGGACGCCGCCCATCGCGGCTTTTGTCGGCCGCCCGAGCAGTTGGTGTTCAGCCTGCGTGCCGACGAACGCGTCGACCGGCTGGTCGTTGCCGACGCGTTCAGGAGTCGCCTCGCACAGTTCGCCGACGTCACGCGTCGCCGGTCGACGAACGACCGAGCCGGCTTTCCGGGCGACGGCCGCACCACTCTCGTTCAGCCACGTCAGCTGTCTCGCCGATTGCCGATGGACGAATCCGAGGCCCGCGCTGCCGCGCAGAGATATGACGCCTTGCTCGCCAACGCCGCGCGTAAGAACGGCCTGACAAGGCCTGTCGTCATCACGAGCAACGTTGTCGTCGCCGGATTCGCGCCCTTCGATTGGGCGAGCCGGGTGATCTTCTACGCCCGAGACGACTGGGCGGCAAAGGCAAAGACCGCCAGTATTCGGCGAATGTTCGAAACGGCTTACGCCGAGATCAGGCGCAGCCAGCGGCCGGTGGCTGCGGTGTCCGACGTCCTGCTCGAACGGATGGCGCCGTCGGCTCCGAGCATCGTCGTGTCGAACGGAATCGAGCCTGAGATCTGGGCGCCCCTGGCCGCGATGCCAGCGGAGCTCGCGGCCTTGCCGCGGCCGATCGTCGCCTACGCGGGCACGATCAACGACCGCCTCGACCCCGCGGCGATCGCTGCGCTGGCGCCGACCGTCGGCTCGGTCCTGCTGCTCGGCCCGTTGGGGCACCAACATCCGATGGAGCAACTCGCCAACGTGCCCGGCGTCCACTACCTCGGATCGCTTTCACAGCAGCGCCTTTCGGCCGTCCTGCAAAATGTCGAAGCCTGCATCATGCCGCACTACCGCACTGCCCTGACC
>JBOGEK010000348.1:0-3991 GCA_050743645.1 Acidothermaceae bacterium | reverse complement strand
ATGACGCCCTTTCCTGCCTGTACAGACGCAAGAGTGTCGGCGTCGAGCGTGACCGTGCGGGAGTAGTTCGCGCTACCGCCGGACGGCGCGGTGCCGACACTGAGAGCGGCCGCTGCGGACGTGTCGCCAGACACTGACAGCGTGGCGCCGATCTTTCCGTAGTGCGGCTGACCCTCGGTCGTGCTGACGACGCCGTCACCGCTGGTGTCGGCCGACGCGTCGGGGCACATGCCCATGCCGTCGACGTGAATGTGCTGCACGTGCGGATATGGCGCGTTCATGAACGTGGTCGCAAGACCTGTGTAGTGCTCGGTAATCGCGGCTTGGTTGCCCGTCAGCTTCAGGGTCAGCGTGCCCGAACCTGATGCTCCGTTGAGCGGAGCAAGCGTCGCCGTGTAGGTCGTCGACGTCGCGGCATTGGCCGCTACGGGCAGCGCGAATACCGACAGCGTCGCCATCGGAACAGCCGCAAGCGATGCAAGCAGAGCTTTCTTTGTCTTCATCTCGAGGTGCCCTTCGTTTCGGAGCACGCAGCCCGCACTCCTCTTGGCGGACGTTCGCAGCCACCCCGGCCACCGGTTCACTGCGACTTTGAAATGAACCGATTCACGCTCTGACAGCGAATGTCTTGGACGCCGAACCCCTCACCGCGTCTCATTGCTCGACTGTTGCCGATCGGAGTAGTTCAGATGACCGCTCGAACACGCAGTCCCCGTTACGTATTGCTGGCATTGGTGTTGACGGGTTGCGCGAGCACGAATGCTGTTCCCACAGCGGCATCGAGTGCGAAGCCGTCGTCAGCATCGCCGGCTGTGTCGGCGCCGCAACCATCAACTCCATCGGAGACCGTGCCCGTAGCGTCTGCATCGGCGACCGGGCCTTCGGCGGCCGCCCAGATGATTTGTGGGCCGGAAACCAACAGCCACATCGCCACTCTGGCAGGACTTTCAGGGCCAGTGCCCACCACGTCGACGTGGGCCGACCGGCTCTACACCTGCAGCTACAACCTGCATTCCGCGACGTTGGTGCTGTCGGTCAAGGACGAAGAGGATGTCGCCTCGGCGCGCACCTACTTTGACCAACTGGCCACCAAGCTGCAACCCACCGAACCGCTGAAAGGCCTGGCGACACTCGGCCTGCCGGCTTTCAAAACCTCAACCGGCACCGTGGTTTTCCTTAAGGACAACGACGTTTTGACCGTCGATGCGACTGCGCTACCGGCTGAAGTCGGCACTCAAGGCGAAACCCGCGATGACCTTGCCTACACAGTCGCTACCGACATTTTGGCTTGCTGGACAGGGAAATAGCAGGGCGGGCCAGCTCAAAGATCAACCGCCGCGCGCGGGTTCAAGCTCAGGTAGTGCTTCCCTGGGCGATCACGTGAGTGGGTGCGGCAGGCACCGAATCGCCGGGTTCTTCGCTGATCGCGAAGCCGCTCAGGTCAGAAACGGGAACGGTGATCGAGCCTGCTTTCACCGGGCCCGCTGATGGTCCGGTGTGGAACGCCGCGACTCCGACGGGCGATTTGCCTGCAGAGATACGCCACAACACGTAGGTGTGGCCGCTCGGTGTGGCCGGCAGGCCGTCGGCCTGCACGTATGCCGCCTTGTCGAGCACCATCACAGTGGCGACGGGCGAGCCATCGGCGTCGAGCGTGATGGTTGGGCACGACACCTTTGCGCATCGAGCCGCAACTGAAGCCTGCTTCTGGCCCCCGATGCCCCACGCAATCGACCCAGCGACGACGATGGCAATGCCAGCTGCGGCCGCCGCCATCCAGACCGGCTTCCGGTTGCTTGCCCGGCCAGGCGGACGCGCGCTCGCAAAATCGATTGGTACCACGGTTGCGGTGTGCTTTTCGTCGTCCTCGATAACTGCTTTCATGATCGACGCTCGCAACGACGGCGGCGGCGCCAGCTGTGGAGGCAACTGCGCGAGTTCGCCGAGTGTTTCGCTGAGGTCGAGTTCGAGCTGCCTGCATGATTCGCAGTGCGATGAGTGTTCGAGGTAGGCCGCCTCGTCGACCTCGTCGAGTGACGAAAGGACGTGCCCTGCGGCCAATTCGGCCCAGCGCTCGTGATCATCGACGTCCATCGTCACACCCCCTCGCTGTCGCCGAAGTTGACGGGCAACTCGGTGTCTGCCAGCACTACCCGCAGCCGCCGTAGCGCCGCGAGAGTGCGCGTTTTTACCGTACCGAGTGGAGTTCCTGTCAGTTGTGCGATCTCGGATTGGGAATATCCGCCGAAATATGCCAGCAGCAAAGCCTTGCGTTGTGGCTCGGGAAGGTCGTCGACCGCTGCGCGCACCCGCTCACGATTCACCGCGTCAACCGCCTGTTCGTCGACGGCAGGAGCCGGATCCGGTTCGAAGATGAGCGCGTCGTCGGGCGCTCGCCGTCCGCTGTGTCGCTGTGCTCGCCGCACCGCGTCGACGGCCTTGTGATGGGTGAGCGCGAGCAGCCACGTCGTCAGTGATCCACGCGAGCCGTCGTAGCCGGCAGCGCCACGCCAGATCGCCAGAAACACTTCTTGGACGACGTCGTGCGCCAACTGCTCATCGGCGACGATACGGCGCGCCAGCCCGTACGACGCCGCTCCGTGCCGGTCATACAGCTGCTCCAGGGCAGCCGGGTCGCGACCAGCGATCAGCTCGCCGAGGGTCGCATCGTCGCAGCCGTCGTACGACGTCGTCCGATCGGCAGCCACGCACGCGAGTCTCACATATGACGGCCGGGCAGGTCGAGACGCGCGTGTCGTCCTCGCGTCGAGGTCGATGAAGACGCGGAGTCCGCCGGCGCCGGTCGCGATCGCCGCACTCACGGCGCGCTGCCCGTCATGTCGCGCTGCCTGTCATGTCGCGCTGCCTGTCATGCGTTCTATTCGCCGCCGGTCCGGTCGCCGGATTGGTGATTTCACTCTCCGTAACTGCCAGCCAATCCGAACGCTGCCTCGACTGCGAACAGCAGGGACGGCGAGAAGGAGCCAAGTCGGACGGCGGACGCCGCTCGTCGTCCGACCCAGGAGGCAACGATGCGTGTAACGGCGCGAAAGATTCAGGTAGCGCTTGGACTTTTGTGGCTGCTCGATGGCGCGCTGCAGTTGCAGCCGTTCATGTTCGGCCGCGGCTTCGCCGAGCAGATCATCGCGCCGAGCGCTGACGCCCAACCACCATTCGTCGCCGGCGGCGTGCATTGGGCTGCGGCGCTGATCCTTACGCACCCGGCGGTCTATGACGCCGTGTTTGCCCTCGTGCAGATCGCGCTCGGCATCGGGCTGCTCGTGCCCGCGACCGTGCGACTCGCGCTCGCTGGTTCGATCGGTTGGGGCGTCGGCATCTGGTATTTCGGGGAGGGGCTCGGCGGAATTGCCTCAGGTCACGCACTGCTGTTGACGGGCGCTCCGGGAGCAGCGCTGCTTTACGTCGTCCTCGCGGTTGCCTTGTGGCCGAAGGTCGTACAAAGCCGCAGCCGCAAGAGTGTCCGGACGACGGCAGCGGCGTGGGTACCGATTGCTTGGGCGGTCCTCTGGATTGGTGCAGCCATCTTCAATGCGTTGCCGGGCCAAAACAGTGCGGCTGCGATGGCGCGAGCCGTCGACGGAAATGCAGACGGCGCACCTGGCTGGCTCGCAACGATCGACCACCAGGTCGCGCAAGGCATCCACGTGCTCGGCATCGGCGTGGTCGTCGGGCTGGTGGCGATCCAGCTTCTGATTGGCGTTGGCGGGCTCGCACGCGGGTGGATCCGCACGGCCTCGTTATCGGCCGGTGCCGTGCTGTCGTTGGGGTTTTGGGCCGTGGGCCAGTCGCTCGGCGAGCTCTACAGCGGCCAAGCAACCGATCCGAGCACGGCTGTCGTCGTACTGTTCATTGGCGCGGCGGTGCTTGCGGCCAAGCACGAGGGCCGGGCCGACGTTGTCGTCGAGTCGCGGCAGCGTGCGGGCGTACGCTCCTTCGCAAGTTTGCGACGCGCCGCCTAGGGAGTCAGTGA
>JBOGEK010000347.1:0-24531 GCA_050743645.1 Acidothermaceae bacterium | reverse complement strand
AGAGGTGATAGGGCAGGCGTACGACGCGCAGGGCATCGATGATCCTGGGGTCGGCTGCGACGTACCCCACTCGGGCGCCGGCCAGGGCGAACGCCTTGCTCATCGTGCGGGTGACGACCAGGTTCGGGTGCGCGTCGAGCAAACCCAGCGCAGACGGCGTTCCCGGACGACGAAACTCCCCGTACGCCTCATCAACGACGACCAGGCCGCTGTGCTCGGCGGCCGCCGAAAGAACGGCCTCGGCGGTAAAGAGGGGCAACGCAGTGCCGGTGGGATTGTTCGGCGACGTCAGCAACGTGATCACCGGCCGGTGGGTGCGCACCGCCTTCACCGCGACCTCGGGGTCGAGCGAGAAATCAGCCTCACGCGGTTCGGTGGTGTAGCTCGTGAACGTGTCGCGGCAGTACTGCGGATACATCGAATAGGACGGCGAAAACCCCAGCACGCTACGGCCCGGGCCACCGAACGCCTGCAACAGTTGGTGCATGACTTCGTTCGAACCGTTCGCGGCCCAGACCTGCGCGGGCGGCACGGCGACATTTTCGAAGCGTTCGAGATAGGCCGCCAGGTCAGCACGAAGCTGTGTCGCCTCCCGGTCGGGATACCGGTTCAACCGGCCGGTGACGGCAGCGACAGCTGCTGCGACGTCCGAGATCAGTGACGGTGACGGCGGGTAAGGGTTCTCGTTGACGTTGAGGCAGACCGGAACGTCGATTTGCGGTGCGCCATAAGGGGTTTCACCGCGTAGGTCGTCGCGCAGCGGCAGCGCAGTAAGGTCGCTCACCGCGGACCCTGCTCGTTTGTCCCCGCTTCGCGGGGAACCCTTGCACGAACGGCCGCGACGTGAGCCGCGAGATCCTCGGCACCGCCGAGCGCGTCGATCAGCGGCGCAACCTCAGCAAGCGCGTCGCGGTCGTAGTCGATGACGTGAATCATGCGCTGAAATGCCTGCACCGAAAGGCCTCCGGTGAAGCGCGCGGTGCCGCCGGTGGGCAACACGTGATTCGAACCGGCCAGGTAATCGCCAAGGCTGACCGGCGCCCACGGGCCGACGAAAATGGCGCCCGCGTTGCGTACCCGCGCGGCATCGGCACGCGCGTTGCGGGTGATCACCTCGAGGTGCTCGGGAGCCCATGCGTCGATGATGCGAAGACCGGCCTCGATGTCGTCGACGAGCACGTACGCCGACTGGCCGCCGAGCGCTTTGCGCACCCGCTCGACGTGTTTCGTTGCAGGCACTTGGATTTCAAGTGCCGCGTCGACCTTGTCGAGCAGTTCGGAGGAATCGGTGACCAACAGGCAACCGGCCAGCTCGTCGTGTTCTGACTGGCCAATCAGGTCGGCTGCCACGTGCATGGGGTCGGCCGAATCGTCGGCGAGGATGCCGATCTCGGTGGGACCGGCTTCGGCATCGATTCCGACGACGCCTTTGACCAGCCGTTTAGCTGCTGCCACGTAGACATTGCCGGGGCCGGTGACGACATCGACCGGCTCGACGGCTTCGCCGTTCTCGGCGGTGCTGCCGTAAGCGAACAACGCGACGGCTTGCGCCCCACCGACGGCATAGACCTCATCGACGCCAAGCAGCGCACACGCGGCGAGCACGGCCGGGTGCGGCAGCCCACCGAAATCCTTTTGCGGCGGCGACGCGAGCGCGAGCGATTCGACGCCGGCCTCCTGGGCCGGAACTACGTTCATCACGACGCTGCTCGGATACGCGACCAGCCCTCCCGGCACGTAAAGGCCGACCCGGCGAACAGGCACGAACCGTTCAGTGACGACCGCACCGTCGGCGACGTCGATGCGCACGTCGTCGCGCAGCTGTGCGTGGTGCACGGCACGAGCCCGCCGGGTGGCCTCTTCGAGCGCCGCCCGCACCCGCGGGTCGAGACCGGCCAATGCTTCGGTGAGCACCTCGGCTGGCACCCGCAGCGACGCCAGCTCTACGCCGTCGAACCGCTTGGTGATCTCACGGACGGCGTCGGCCCCGCGTGCCCGCACGTCGTCACAGATCGGCCGCACCGCGCTGATCGCCGACTCGACGTCGATCGGCGCGCGCGGGAGCAGGCCGCGCGCCTCGATCGTCGACGGGGTGCGACCACGCAGGTCGATTCGGCGCAGCATCGGTGAACTCCGAAGGCTCAGGCAGCACAGGCAGCAGCTCGGGACTCGTGCACGGGACTGGCGCAAGCGCCGTTGCGTGCCCGCAAATCCTACCGGCGCGAGCTGCGGGGCCTGCGCCGGTTATTGCGGTGCAGAAACTCAGGCGGTGCGCTGTTCGGTCGGGCGCACGGCCTGGCGGTGACGTGGCTTGTTGCGCGACTTCTGCCGCGCCTTGGCGACGAACCGTTCCTGCGCACTGCGCGGCTCACCAGCCGGCCGACGACTCTCAGCGGCGCGCTGGGTTTCGGCCGGACGACCGCCCGCTGCCGGACGGCGCGTTTCGGCTGGCCGCCGCGACTGGGCCGGCGGGCGGCCTTCGGTGGGACGACGCGACTCGTAGTGCTTGCGCTTCGGACGCCCACCCTCAGCCGCCGGGACGGACTGGCTGCGCTTGGGCAGCGCGACGACTTGCACCGGCTCACCCGACACGGCCAGCTGCTGAACCGCCGCGTGGCCGGGACGTACCTCGACGGCGACCGGCGAGACACCCGCGCCCTTGTGCAACGCCGCCACGGCGCGTGCCTCTTCGGGCAGCATTAACAACAACGCAGTGCCGGTGGCGCCGGCTCGCGCCGTCCGACCTGATCTGTGCAGGTAGTCCTTGGAGTCGTTCGGCGGATCGAAATGGACGACGAGGTCGACGTCGTCGACGTGGATTCCGCGCGCCGCGACATCGGTCGCGACGAGCACCCGCGGGTGCCCGGCACCGAACGCGTCGAGGGCGCGCTGCCGCTGGTTCTGCTTGAGGTTGCCGTGAATCGCGGCGGCGGCGACACCGGTGCGTTCGAGCTGCTTGACCAGCCGGTCGGCGCCGTGCTTGGTCCGCACGAAGATCAGCGTGCGGGCGGGCCGGGCCGCAACCTCGGCGACGACCGCGACCTTGTCATCGGCGCTCAACGCAAAAACGCGGTGCTCCATCGCGTCGATCGGCGCGACCGCTGGCGCGACCGCGTGCAAGCCCGGGTCTTTCAGGTAGGCGCGCACCAGCTTGTCGACGCCGCGGTCGAGGGTTGCCGAGAACAGCAGCCGCTGGCCGTCGTGGGGTGTCTGGTCGAGCAGGCTGGTGACGGCCGGCATGAATCCGAGGTCGGCCATGTGGTCGGCCTCGTCGAGTACCGCGATCTCGATCGCCGATAAGACGCACGTTCGACGTTCGATCAGGTCGATGAGGCGGCCGGGGGTCGCGACGACGAGGTCGACCCCGCGCTCGAGAGCCTCGATCTGCCGCCCGTAGGGCGCGCCACCGAACACGCACGCGAGCTTCAGTCCGAGTGCCTCGCCGAACGGCCGCAGCGCGTCGGCCACCTGGGTTGCCAGCTCCCTGGTTGGTACGAGCACCAGCCCGCGCGGTGCCTTCGAGGTACGCATCGAACCGGACGCCGCGAGGCGTGCGAGCATCGGGAGTCCGAACGCCAGCGTCTTGCCGCCACCGGTCTGAGCGCGACCGAGCACATCGCGGCCCGCGAGCACGTCGGGGATCGCCCGGGCCTGGATCGCGAATGGTGCCGCGATTCCCCGCTTGGTCAGCGCGATCGTGAGCGACTTCGGCAAGCCAAGATCAGCAAAGGTGATGCCCTCGCGAACCTGCAAAGCAAGCGTGGCGTCGAGAGCTGCTTCGAGCTCAGAGGCAGCGGAGGGTTTCGGCGCGCGGTTCGGGTTCTTGTTGGCGCCGCGGTTCGGACGGCGACGCCGGCTGGGATCTGCGGCCGGACCGTCCGGCTTGCGGGCAGGGCGGGACGGCGTACGTGGTGCAGGCATAAAAAAGGACGCTCCATCAGCGTTGCGGAGGCCGCGTCGCTGGCGCCAAGGATCGGCATGACGCGCCGGCATTGGCATGACGCAAGGAGCGCGTCGAGGATCGGGGGATCCTGAAGGGACGAAGCCTCGCGGGCGGCTCGCCCGCGGGAGGAACGGCGAAAGCGCCGTCATCGCTACCAGAGTAACAGCTCTGGGCGATCGCCACCGATCGGTGCCGATCGCGCCGCCACCGCCGCCTCGCCAACCGCCGTGAGCCGGGGTTGGTACACATTCGGCGGGATAGAGCCCGCCGAACGTCTACCAACCAGCCGGACCGCGGTCCGGCCGTAGACTCGCGACTCGTGGCGGCCAAGACACCGGGCAAAGCAACCCCGGCCACGGTGGCGTTGAGCCACGCCGGCATCAGCCACACACTGCACCCCTACGTGCATGACCCGGCGGCTAAGTCGTTCGGCGAAGAAGCCGCAGACACGCTCGGGGTTTCGTCGTCCAGAGTGTTCAAGACCTTGCTGGCGGAAGTCGACGGCAAGCTGGTCGTGGCGGTCGTGCCGGTATCGGGATCGCTCGACCTGAAAGCGCTGGCCGAGGCGGCGGGCGGCAAGCGCGCGGCGATGGCCGATCTCGTCGTCGCCGAGCGGACGACGGGTTACGTCGCAGGCGGGATCAGCCCGATTGGGCAACGGAAATCGCTTCCGACCATCGTCGACGCCTCGGCGCTGGATCATCCGACGATCTACATTTCGGCCGGACGCCGTGGGCTCGACGTGGAGTTGGCGCCGTCCGATCTGGTCGCGATCACGGCGGCCAAGGTCGCGCGCATCGGAACCGCATAAATGGCAAACCCGCACCGAGATCGTGCAACCTCGGCGCTAGCGCATTCCGTAGTAACTGCATGACGAAAGCAACAACACGGTGAGGGCGGCGTCTCGCGAGGACGAGTTTCGCGCCTACGTCGCAGCGGCACGACCGCGTCTGGTCAGGACCGCGCTGCTGCTCGGAGCACGCGACCCGCATTTCGCCGAAGACGTCGTCCAGGTCGCGTTGACGCGCTTGTTCGTTGCGTGGCCGCGCATCAAGAACGGCGACCGACCTGACAGCTACGTCCACCGGATTCTCGTCAATGCGCTCATCGACGAGAACCGCCGGCCGTTTCGACGGCGTGAAGCCACCCACGCCGAGGTGCCTGACCACCCAGTGATCGAGCTACCGGACGATGACTTCACCCACCTGAGAACCGCGCTGGCCGAGCTACCTGCCGGCATGCGCGCCGCGATCGTCTTCCGCCACGTCTACGGACTCAGCGTGGCGGAGACCGCAACGGCCCTGAGGTGTTCGCAGGGCAACGTCAAGAGTCAGACCGCTCGCGGGTTGGAGCGACTGCGCGCCGCGCTGTCTGCCGAGCCCGCCCACCCCAACCATTCGGGAGCCTTTTCATGACCGACCTCGACACGTTTTTCGAATCCGCGCGGACGACGCAAATCGCGCCGCCCGCAACTATTGACGCCGATGTCACACGCGGCAAGCGCGCACTGAACCGCCGTCGGATCGGCCGGACGCCGATTGCTGCTGGCCTTGCGGTGATCGCCGGGCTTGGCGTTTTCGCCGCGACACAGTCGGCGACGAAGTCGTCAGGTTCTTCGACGTCCGCATCGTCGATGCAGAACACGGCGACCGCGAACGGCGCCGCGATCCGGCTGGTCTCTTACGCAGGCACGCAACCGCAGGGCTACACCGTCGATTTGGTGCCCACCGGTTGGGAGATCCAGGGCGTCGACAACTACGTGCTCACGATCGCGCCGGTCGGTGATGCCGACCAGAACGTCGACAGTTTCGCCGGCAAGCTCGTGGTGATGTTGCGTTCGCAAGACGACACGGGCGTGCGAACCGGTGACCACGTCGTGATCGGCTCAGCGCCTGGTGTGGTCGACAAAACCGATCCCTCGACCGCGCAGTTGTTCTTCAACGATGCCGCCGGGCATCGCGTCGACATCCAGGTGCCGTCGGTGCTGCGCTGGTCGGACGCTCAGATGGCGGCGTTCGCCGCATCGGTTCACGTGAACGCAACCGCAGTTGCCGGGGTCGGCTGATCCGCCGTCCGCTGACTGGTTGAGGGGTGGTGAACTCGACAACGAGCTCACCGCCCCTTAACCGTTGGGCCACGTGCGTCTGCACGCCCATCACCGACTACGGTCGCGGCGCCGGCGAATGGCTGTCGGGTGGGCGATCCTGGGTGGCGAGTGCGACCACGAACGTGATGATGAGCGCCACCACCGGCCATGCGACGATGAACGGCCGGGTTTGCAGCTCGATGAAAAGGTGGTGACTGCCAACCGGGACCTGATCGGCCCAGCGGTGAACCGGACCGCCGGTGATCCATCGGCCCAGCCAGGCAACCATCAGCGACGAAAGTATTCCGCCGCCAGCCATCGCCACGCTGACCGCGAGCCCGCGATGGCGGGCGACGAGCGCCGCAACCAGCGCGCACACCGCACCAGCGCCAGCGGTGACGAACAAGTACATGACGTCGGCGCTAGCGAACGCCTTGGTCTCAGGGGCCGCGAGCGACACGCCACCCTTCGCATCTTTGATCGCAATCGCATGCGGCGCGAGCCAGATCCACACGAACGTGGAAATGACGCCCACGATGAGCACGGCCACAGTGCCGAGCAGGGCGGTCCACATGTCGGCCAGTTCGACGATCGGGCGTTGCGCGACTGGGCCGAAGCCGTGCGCCGGCGCGTACGGGCCCGAACCGTACGGAACGGGTCGCGGCCCGGGATATGCCCCTTGCCAGGGCGCTTGGCCCGAATCAGGCGACTCCCACCGCTGGCGCGACTGCGGCGTGGGGTCGGAGTCGCTCACCCTCACACCGTAATGGGAACGGCTCAGCGCGCAGTAACTGCCCGGCGGAACGCCCACGCGCTCGCCGCAAGTGCCAGCACGCACACGCCGACACAGACACCGAGATCGAAACCGATGGTCGACCAGTGCGGATGCGATCTGAACGACTCGGCGAAAGCGTCGACCGCATAGGTCGACGGCACGATCGCACGAACGGCCTGGATCACGCCCGGCAACCGATGGGCCGGAACCAAACCCAGAAACATCACCAAAGACATGCCGAGTTGTCCGGCCACCGTGGCGATCTCGGGACGCGGCGCAACCAAGCCGAGCAATGCACCCAGCCCGGCAAGGGAAATGCCGGCTGCGACGACCACAGGCACGATCACCCACACGTTTGCCAACGGCAGCTGGTAGAACATCGCGCCACCCACAGCGACGAGGATCGAGCCGGGAACGGTCAGGCTTGCCCATGCCGCGGCCGTAGCAGTCACGATCGCGCTCGGCCGCACTGGCAGCGCACCGAAATAGTCGAGCGCACCGCTTGCCCGCAGCGCGCCGAAACGCTGCGCAAGCAGGTTCAACGCGACGAACGACACAACGGTGACCGACGAACCGGCCACCACCGATTGCTCGCTGACGTCGTTGCTGCTGTCGACGAGCCCTTTGAGCAGGACGACGAGACCCACTGACTGCAGCGTCGCTGCCATGAAGATCGGGATCGCCGCGGTTCTCGCCCGCGCGAGCTGGCCCGTGAAGATTGCTCCGAACGACGCGCCGAACGCCGGCCTCGGCGCCGCGACCGGCATCGCCATCGCAGGTACGACAGCGGTCACGACCGCTCCAGGTCGCGGGCGGCACCGCCGAGGGCGAGGTAGACGTCCTCGAGCGATGGCGTCGTCAACGTGAAGTCGTCGAGTGCAGCGAACGCCGGCCCTCCAGTGAGCTCCCCAAGTGCGGCTCGTGCGTCAGCAGCGGGCAGCCGGACGCTCCAACGTCGTCCGTGCTCGACAGCTTTCGCTTGCAGGTCGCGCACCAAGGGTTCGGACAGCGGTGGCTCGTCTCGCCACGCCAATTCGAGCCGAACGTCGCGGTCAACCAGCTGCTTCAACCGACCTGGCGTGTCGCTCGCGATGACCCGCCCGCGGTCGACGATCGCGACGCGATCTAGCACCGTCTCGGCCTCGATGACGTTGTGGGTGACGAGGACGACCGTGACACCGTGTTCGAGCCGGCGGCGTTCGACTGCCGCCCACACGGCTCGCCGCGCCGTCGGGTCGAGGCCAGTGGTCGGTTCGTCGAGCACCAGCACCGGACGGCCGCCGACAAGCGCAGCACCGACCCCTGCCAGTCTGCGTTGACCTCCCGACAACTTCGCGATCGGGCGGGCGGCAAAGTCGGCCAATCCGAGTTCGTCGACGACCAAATCACGTTCGTCGCGGGCGCCAATCTTTGAGAGGCCGCGAAGGCGGGCAGTCGTCTCAAGCGCGACTGCGGGCGACAGGTCGGAAAGCGCGGCGTCGTCTTGCGGCAAGTACGCCACGAAATCGGGCACGATGCGCGGCAGCGCAACGACGTCGTGTCCGAAGAGTTCGATGCGCCCGGCGTCGGGGCGCAACAACCCGATCAACTGGCGGACGAGCGTCGTCTTGCCCGCGCCGTTTGGTCCGAGCAAGCCGAACACTTCGCCGCGGCCGATGGTCAAATCGATGCCGTTCGTGGCCTGCACGTCGCCTGACTTGGTGCGGTACGTCTTGCGCAACGCCTCGACCAGGTATGCGCCCGACGGTTGCGACGCACGATCGGCCGCGTCGTCTTGAACCGCGGCCGCATGTTCCAACTCGCCAGCGGTCATCGCCTGCCAGGGTACGTGGCTTCGGGCGTTCGGGTTCAGCCGCCTACGAGACACGACGGACCGAGCAGCGCCTTCAGGTCGCCCATCAAGGCGGGCGTGGCTTCGACCCGAAGATTCTCATCGAGCCGCAACACCGTCGTGCGCACCCCGTTGCGCAGTTGCAACTGCACCTCGGTGACGCCCGGGTGTGTCTTCAGTACTTCGCGAAGCCGCTCGACTACCGGCGGCGTGCACCGAGCCGCAGGAATCTGCAGCACCACAGGCCCACGCGCGCCAGCCTCGCCGAGGTCGGGCATGAACATCTCGATGGCGTTCAGCGTGGGGACGTCGTCGCGCCGGTTCAGCCGGCCCTTCACGCAAATAACCGCGTCTTCTGCCAGTTGCATGGCGTACTGCGCATAGGTCTGCGGGAAGAACAGCACGTCGATCGCGCCTTCGAGGTCTTCGACCGTGGCGATCGCCCACGGACTCCCCTGCTTGGTCATCTTGCGTTGCAGGCCCGACACGATGCCGCCGATCGTGATAATCGTGCCTTCGGCGCGTTCATCGGCAATCAACGAAGGCACCGAACAGTCGACCAGCCTCGCGAGCACATGCTCGACACCGAACAACGGATGGTCGCTCACATAAAGCCCGAGCATGTCGCGTTCGGCGGCGAGCAGGGTCGTCTTGTCCCACTCCCCCGACGGGATCACTACGTCGAACCCGAGGCCCGGCGCATCGGATTCTTCGGTCGATCCGAACAGGTCGAACTGGCCGACCGCCTCGGCCCGCTTGGTGCCCATCGCGGCATCGATCACATCGGCATGGACGGCGAGCAGACCGCGCCTGGCATGACCGAGCGAGTCGAACGCCCCGGCCTTGATGAGCGACTCAACGACTTTCTTGTTGCAAACGACAGGCTCGACTTTCGCCAGGAAATCGGGGAAATCCGCGAACCGGCCTTTGCTGCGACGGGTCGCGATGATCGACGCAACGACGTTCTCGCCGACGTTGCGGATCGCGGACAGGCCAAACCGGATGTCTGTGCCGCGGGGCGTGAAGTTGGAGTCGGATTCGTTGACGTCGGGCGGCAAAACCTTGATGCCCATGCGTCGTGACTCGTGCAGATACAGCGCCGACTTGTCCTTGTCGTCTTTGACGCTCGTGAGCAGCGCGGCCATGTATTCGGCCGGATAGTTGGCCTTGAGGTACGCCGTCCAGTACGACACGACGCCGTAACCCGCGCTGTGGGCCTTGTTGAACGCATAGTCGGAGAACGGGACCAGAATGTCCCAGATGGTTTTGATCGCCGACTCTGAATAGCCGTTGGTCTTCATGCCGTCGGAGAACGGCACGTACTCCTTGTCGAGAATCTCTTTCTTCTTCTTGCCCATCGCGCGGCGCAGCAGGTCGGCTTGGCCGAGGCTGTAGCCGCCGAGCTTCTGCGCGATCGCCATGACTTGTTCTTGATAAACGATCACGCCGTACGTCTCGTCAAGGATTTCGCGCAGCGGTTCGGCCAGCTCGGGATGGATCGCCTCGACCGGCTTGCGCTTATTCTTACGGTCGGCGTAGTCGTTGTGCGCGTTCGCACCCATCGGGCCGGGCCGGTACAGGGCGCCAACGGCCGAGATGTCGGCGAAGCTGGTCGGCTGCATCGAACGCAGCAGCGACCGCATACCGCCGCCTTCGAGTTGGAACACGCCAAGCGTGTCACCGCGGCCGAGCAGTTCGTAGGTACTGGTGTCGGCATCGAGATCGAGGTCCTCGAGCACCAAGGTTTCGCCGCGGTTTTCGCTGATGCCGATCAAGCAGTCGTCGAGGACGGTGAGGTTGCGCAGACCGAGAAAATCCATCTTCAGCAGGCCGAGCTTCTCGCACGCGCCCATGTCGAACTGGGTGATGATCGCGCCATCCTGCTCACGGCGCTGGATCGGAATGACGTCGAGCAGCGGCTCGCGACACAAGATGACACCGGCGGCGTGCACACCCCACTGCCGCTTCAGGCCTTCGAGGTTGCGAGCGGTGTCGACGACGCGCTTCACGTCGGGGTTCGATTCGTACAGTGCCCGGAACTCACCGGCCTCGGCGTAGCGCGGGTAGTCGGGATCGAAGATGCCTGAGAGCGGGACGTCCTTGCCCATCACCGGCGGGGGCATCACTTTGGTGATCTGGTCGGACGTCGAGAACGGGTAGCCGAGAACGCGAGCCGAGTCTTTGACCGCCTGCTTCGCCTTGATCGTGCCGTAGGTGATGATCTGGGCGACGCGCTCTTCGCCGTACTTCTCTGTGGCGTAACGGATCATGTCGCCGCGACGGCGTTCGTCGAAATCCATGTCGATGTCGGGCATCGAGATGCGTTCGGGGTTCAAGAAACGCTCGAACAAAAGCTTGTGGTGGATCGGGTCGAGCTCGGTAATGCCGAGCACGTAGGCGATCATCGAGCCGGCGGCGCTACCACGGCCCGGGCCAACGCGGATCCCGTTGGCCTGCGCGTATTTCACCAAGTCGGCGACGACGAGGAAATAGCCGGGGAACCCCATCTGGCAGATGACGCCGACCTCGTATTCGGCCTGCTTGCGGTGCGTGTCGGGAACACCAGCCGGGAACCGCTTGCGAAGCCCGGCCTCGACTTCTTTTACCAGCCAGGATTCCTCGCTTTCGCCCTCAGGTACGGGGAATTGCGGCATGAGGTTGGCGCCCTCGTTGAACTCCACATGCGCGCGCTCAGCAATGGCGAGAGTGTTGTCGCAGGCATCGGGAAAATCGCGCCACAGGTCGCGCATCTCCTGCGCGGTCTTGAGGTAGAAGTCGCGCGCGTCGAACTTGAACCGGTTTGGATCGGCGAGTGTCTTACCCGTCTGCACGCACAGCAGGACCTCGTGCGCTTCCCAGTCTTTTGCGTAGGTGTAGTGCAAGTCGTTGGTCGCGACGAACGGCAGGGCCAGTTCTTTCGCAAGCCGGATCAGGTCGTCGCGGTGACGTCGTTCGATATCGAGGCCGTGATCCATCAGCTCGCAATAGAAATTCTCGCGGCCGAAGATGTCGCGATAGTCGGCCGCGGCTTTCTTTGCGGCGTCATACTGCCCGTGTTGTAACAAGCGGTTGACCTCACCGCTCGCGCAGCCCGTCGTCGCGACGATGCCTTTGCTGTAGGTCTGCAACAGTTCGCGATCCATGCGCGGCTTGTAGTAATAGCCCTCGAGGCTTGCCAGACTCGACAACCTGAACAAGTTGTGCATGCCAGGGGTGTCTTCGGCGAGGAGGGTCATGTGGGTGTACATCTCGCCGGCGTTGTCGTCGCCCGCGCCGCCGGTGAGGGCGACTCGCTTACGCTCGCGCCGGCTGCCCGGAGCGAGGTACCCCTCCATGCCGATGATCGGTTTGATGCCGGCAGCCTTGGCCTGCTTGTAAAAATCGTAAGCACCGAAGACGTTGCCGTGGTCGGTCATCGCGACAGCCGGCATACCCATCGCGGCAGCCTCTTTGAACAGATCCTTCAGCCGGGCAGCGCCGTCGAGCATCGAGTACTCGGTGTGCACGTGCAGGTGGACGAAGGAGTTGTCGTCACCGCTCGTACCGCCTGGCATGCCTACCCGGCCTCCCGTCGTCGGACGCCGAAACGCCCATCGTGCTGTGGTGCTACGGGTGACCGGGGGAAGGTCGGCCTTGCCGTTGCGCTGCCGGCTTGCGCCGTGATCATCGGGTGCCCGCAATGCCGAACTACCGACGGGCACCGACTCTAGCCGGGCCAACGGACAGTCCGAAGCAGACTCGCCAAGCAGCCCCACGACACGCCGCGATTACCATCGGGACACTCGACGAAAGGCGACGCGGTGGGTGACCCGCACGACTGGCTCAAGCGCCTCGACCGCCGTGCGCAATTGCGGAACCAGGCCGGGCTGACCCGAACGATGCGCCCCCACGGGCCGGCACCCGACGACGCGATCGACCTGGCCGGCAACGATTATCTCGGCCTCGCCCGCCACCCTGAGGTGGTCGCTGCGGCCACGAAGGCCCTAGCCGAGTACGGCTTGGGTGCGACCGGATCGCGCCTCGTGCGAGGCAGCACCGACGATCACGAGGCTCTCGAGCAAGCGGTCGCGGCCCTTATGAACCAACCGAAGGCGCTCGTGTACTCATCGGGGTATCTCGCCAATCTCGGCGCGATCAAGGCAGCTGCTCGGCCACGCGGCGTGATCTTGATCGACGCCCACGCCCACGCATCGCTGCTCGACGGCGCCCGGTTGACCGGGCTGCCAACCCACGCAGTGCCGCACCTCGACGTCGATGCGGTCGCGGCAAAACTCACCGAGTTCGGCGAAAGCGGCGCACTCGTCGTGACCGAGTCAGTCTTTTCGGTGGACGGCGATCTCGCGCCGCTGCGCGAGCTGCACGCGATCACCCGGGCCGCCGGGGCGCTACTGCTCGTCGACGATGCGCACGCCTTGGGCGTGCTCGGCACGAACGGAGCCGGTGCCGTCGTTCAAACCGGTCTCGCGGGCGAGCCCGACGTCGTGGTCACCGCCACGTTGTCGAAGTCGGTCGGGGCCGCCGGAGGCGTCGTCGCGGGCCCTGAGCAGCTGATCGCCCACCTGGTCGACACCGGCCGCACGTTCATCTACGACACCGCATTGCCTCCGAGCGTTGCGGCTGGTGCGCTCGCAGGCCTCGAACTGCTGCGCCACGCCGACAAATCGCGTGACACGCTCCGCGCCCGGGCGACACTCGCCGTCCAGACCCTTCGGACGGCCGGGCTCGACGTCAGCGATCCCGCGGGCGGCGTTATTTCGGTTGCGGCACCCGACGCCGAAGCCGCGCTGGCGTGGGCCACCGGGTGCCGCGAGCAGGGCGTCGCCGTCGGTTGTTTCAGGCCACCGTCTACCCCTGACCCGAAATCGCGGTTGCGACTCACGATCAACGCCGGCGTCTCGTCGTCCGACTTCGAACGTGCGCTCGACATCATCGTGGCGACGGCACCGTGACCGGGCTGCGCGGACCCGTGGTCGTCACCGGAACTGACACTGGAGTCGGCAAAACCATTGTCACTGCGGCAATTTCGGCTGCGGCGACCGCGGCCGGCTTGCGGGTCGCGGTCGTGAAGCCGTGCCAGACCGGCACGGTCTCAGGAGAAGAAGGCGACGCCGACACGATTGCGCGGCTTGCGGCACCCACATGCTCCATCACGTTGGCGAGTTACCCAGACCCGTTGGCGCCTGCAACCGCGGCCAGGATCGCTGGCCTGCCACCGCTCGCACTCGACGCGGTGGTCAACGCCACCCACGACCTGCTCGACGAGCACGACCTGGTGTTGCTCGAAGGAGCAGGCGGTGTGCTCGTCTCGATGGGCCACGACGACTGGACTGTCGTCGACCTGGCGAGCGCGCTTTCTGCACCAACTGTCGTGGTCGCTCGTGCTGGGCTCGGCACACTGAACCACACCGCGCTCACCCAACTTGCCCTGTCGCAACAGGGAATTCGCCACCACGTGGTGATCGGTGAGTGGCCCAGCGAACCGCAACTGGTGCACGAAACCAATCTCCACGACCTTCCTGCGCTTGCCGGTCTGCTGCCTTCGGGTGCAGGCGCGTTGTCGCCAAAGGATTTTCGCCTCGCGGCACCGCGTTGGCTGAGTGCCCAACTGCACGGCAAACTGCAGCTCGGCCCCGATAATCAGCCCTGCTAGCTCGCCGCCGACGCCTGCGCGCTCGCGACGTCCGCCAGAAAAGCGGTAATGACGGCGGCAGCCGACGGCGTATTGGTGCCGCCGTATGGCCAAACATGCTGGATGCCGTGGTAGGTCGCGAGCTCGACCAGCTTTCCCGAACTGCAGGCAAACCACGTCTGTGTCTTGAGATTTCCTGTGGTCACAGCAGAGAAGGCAGGCTCACAACCGTTGCGCGCGCGCCAGGTGTCGACCTGAGTCGAGACAGCGGGGTCTTCGAACGTCCCGCTCGAATACGGCCCCTCGGCTGTCGTGTACGCGATCTCGGGATCGTCGTCGCTCGCGATTTGCAGCAGTGGGACGGCGGCACCAGGCGCGCACACGGTGTCGGGTACAGCGGCGATGACGATGAGGGCGCTCATAAGGTCGGGCCGCTTGCAGACGAGGTCGTACGCCATCCGACCGCCATTGCTGAAACCCGCGAGCGAAATCTGTGCAGCATCGACGTCATCGCGCGCCTTCAGTTGCTGGAACACCGCGGTCAAGAACGCGATGTCGTCGATGCCGGCTTGTTGCGCCTGGCCGCAACAGTTGCCCGCATTCCACGATCGGCCGTAGCCCGCCGGGTAGGCCAGAATGAGATTTCCGGCGTCGACTTGCGGCACCAATCCCGTGCGGATCTCCTCATCCGACACGGGTGCGCTGATTCCATGAAGGACGACGACCACCGGCAACCGCGGCGCGGCCGGCCGAGTCGGTGTGATGACGTCGTACGTGCGTACCCGACCATCGACGGTCAGCGACATCATCGAATGCGTGTCGCGCGCTGCGGGCGAACTCGTCGCCGACGCGGTTTTCGGACTCGCGGACGGCGAGTCAGCCCGTGCCGGCGTGAGCCGAGACGACGCCGCGGTCGGGCGTTGCGGCGCAGACGATTGCGGCTCGGCGCGACCCGGTGCCATCGCCGTGTCGGCGGCCGTCGGCGTGCAGCCTGCTACCCCGGCACCGAACAGCGCCGCAACCCCGATCAGAACGGCAACCGCGGAGATCCTCGTACGACCGAGCCTCAATACATCATCCGTGGGTCGTTGTAGTGCTTGAATTCCAGCAAATTGTTCGACGGATCGCGTAACACGAAATAGTTGTGTTCTTCGGCCAAACCCTGAAACCTCGTGCTCGGCTCAGTGAAGAACTCGAGCTTGCGCGTGTCGACCAACAACAGCAGCGCGTCAAAGTCGCGCCGCTCGCTGAAGGTCACGCCGAAGTGCCGCGGGTACATCTGCGGATCGCGTTCCCAGTCGTCGGACAGATGGCACACGAGTTGGTCACCGAAGAAGTCGACGGTGATTCTGTCGTCGTAGCGTCGGGCGAGCTTGCAGCCCAACCCTGTGACGTAGAAGCTCTGGGCAAGGTCGAGATCGCGGGTGGGAACTGCGATATGGAACACGTCGTGTGTCGTTCGCATGGCGTAGTCAGCCCGCCGGGAAGAAGGTATCTGATCGCAACCCGAGCCGCATCGTCTCGAGATTGACGATGCCGTCGACGGCGATGTTGCCGAGGTTGACGTTCGCGCCCAAGCTGTCGATCAGATAGGTCTGCAGCTCACGAGTCGGCGCTTCGAAAAGCAGCCGCGTCGAGTCGACTTGCGCGATCAGTTGTTCAAGCACCGCAGTGCGCGGCTTGCCGTCCCGGCCGCCGATTCCGGATCGGCCCGACTCGCGCGCTTCGAGAATCACCATATGCGCGCCGGCTGCGAAGTCGGCTTTCACTTGGGAAACCCATTCCTCCGCAGTCAACGCCTCGGACCGGTTCGGGTCTTTGAAGCCCACTTCGGCGAAGACACTGAAGTCAGTGCTGAGTTTTTCGATGTACACGCCTTTTTGCTCGCTGCTCATCGGCAATGTGCCGTTCGACACCTCGACATGAGAACACCGGTGCGCGCGGACGAACTGGCGGAACTCGTCGAACCGTTGCTGCAAGGCGAACTTCTCGAACAGCGTGCCGCCGAAGAAGTACTCGATGTCGTAGGAGCGCAACACATCCAGCTTGCGCGACAGGTCCGACGTCACCAGGCAGGTGCCCCAGCCGAGCTTGACCATGTCGACGAGGTCGGCGTGGCTTGCCAGAATGTCGTCGAGAGTGCGGGTCGCCATCCCGGTGTCGATGACCATCGTGAGGCCGCGCAGACGTGGTTTGTGTTCCCGCTCTGGCAACGCGAGCGTGGTCATCGGAATCGTTACTGACATGCGGTCCTCCTGGGAGCAGACGGCGTCATCGCCGAGGCCTCAGTTCGGGATTTGATAGGTGCCTTTCAGTGGGTCGCTCGGTGGATGGCCCGGTGGATGGCTCGGTGGCGCGCGGCCGCGAGAGCTGGGCGGGCAGCCATGCTCCAGCGGGCTTGCGAGCAGGGCGCCCGGTCAGCGGGAGGCTGAGCGGTGTGCCGCGAAAGAAGCTGGTGAGCGCCCACGACGCAAGCCAAAGAATCGGTACGACGACAACGATGACGAGGACGGCGACCAGCGGCCCTGATCCGTTGCGCGCGGCGTATAACCAGCCCACCTCGTTGGCCAAGATCATGCCGCCCTGCAGAAGCAACGGGTGCACAAGATAGATGCCGAACGACGCGTCAGAGCCCGCCGCCACAAAACGCCGCTGCTTGCGCCGGCGCGCCGAAATCGGTTCAGAAGCGACCGCCCCCGCTGCGACAACGTCGCCCGACGGCGCTCGCCACGGCGCCCACCACGCGCCAAGCGCGAAGAGACCGACAATGAGCGCGATGGCTTCGATGGTGACCGCCGGCTGCAGCACCGCACTCGCCGCGAATGGCGACTGGCCGCGCACCTCGACGTCGCAGAAGTAGCTAGTGAGACCGGCCACCAGCCCGAACGCGGCAACACCGAGGACGATGCGGTTGTGACCTCGAAGCCACGCGTGCCATTCGCGTAAGTGTGTCGCAATCACTGCACCGAGAACGACGTAGCCGACGTAACTGAAGAGCAGCTCGTTGTCGTTGCGCAGCCACACACCGATCAGCCCTTGCTGGCTCGGGGCGTAGTGCGCTATTGCCGTGAACCAGAACTGCACAGCGAGGCCCGCAGCGACGAGCAATCCATGATGGCCCGCGGTGATCCGCAGCAGCGGTAAGAGGAGCGGTAACACCAGATAGATCTGCATGGTGACAAGCAAGAAGTACAGGTGGAAGCGGGCGTTTCCGGTTTCGACGTCGTACCAGAACGTCGACCAGCTGTTCGGACCCGAATTGGCGAAGAAATAGATCGCGGTCCAGGTCAGGTACGGAGCGAGCACGAGGCGATATCGCCGGAGCCAGTAATCGCCGATCGGCCAGCGGCGGCGTCCTTCGGCTGCAGCTTTCGCGACGCGTTGCGCATAGACGTAACACAGCACGCATGCCGTGATGAAGATGAAAACCTCGCGGTTCACGTGCAAGACGATCGTTGCCGCGCCCGCAGTAACGCTGCCGGGGGGCGCGAGGAACGACATGCAGTGCACGCAAACAACGCCGAACACGACGGTCAAGCGCACGAGGTCGATCGACCAGACCCGCTTTTCGGCCGAGCCTTGCGAACGCTCGCCACCCGGCCGGGAGGCCGTTGAGGCTGTCGCCACAGACGACGCGCCCGCGGCGGTGTCGCCCTCGGCGGCGTCAACCGCGCGCCGTGTGCTTGTGCTGGTCATCCGGTCTCGACTGCGGTCTGTGCGGCCGCCACTCGCAACCCTGAGCGCCGAGTCTTGCCGGTGGCCCCCTTCTCGAAGCCATCAACCACGATGGTCGCCACGGGACGCCGGTAACGCGCCAGTTCGCGCTCGGCCAACTCGTCGAGTTCGCAGCACACCCGCTCGCCGTCTTGGCCATCTTCGAGCCGGACGAACGCAACCGGCTCCTCCCCCAGCGTTACGTGTGGGCGGCCGACCACGATCACCTCGGCCACGGCTGAGTGGCGCATCAGCACCTCCTCGACGTCGCGGGGGTGGAGCTTTTGGCCGCCGCGATTGATGACGTCATCACGCCGCCCGGCGAGGAACACGAACCCGTCGGGGTCTCGTCGTCCGACGTCGCCCGTGGACAACCAACCGTCGGCACCGGCTGCGGCAAGCAGGCCGCCGCCGGCTAACTCGTACGAATCGACGACCGACGAACCTCGAATCTCGACCATTCCCTCGACGTCCGGCGGACAATCCCGTCCGGCGTCGTCGACGATGCGCAGGTCTACGCCAACCGGTTGCCCGACGGACCCGGGCTTGCGCTGCGACGCGTCGACCGGGTTGGCGGTGATCTGGCTCGCAGCCTCAGTCATGCCGTACGTCTCAAGCACGCCGATCCCGGCGCGCGCCTCGAACGCTTCGAGCACCGCAACAGGCAGCGGAGCCGACGCCGAGCGGGCGAATCGCACTCGGCTGCGGACCTCGTCGGATGGCGGCGGCAGCTGCGACAAGATGCCGAGGATTGCGGGCACGGAGTTCACCCACGTCGCCCGATGAGCGGCCACGACGTCCCAATGGTCGCGGTGAAACCCCGAGTCGACGACCAGTGAACCGCCCGACACCAGTGCGGTCAGCACGCCTACGACTTGGGCATTGACGTGCGCGAGAGGCAGCGGGCAGTAACCAATGTCGGCGGCGGTGATGCGGTGATGGTTGGCGATCGCCGTCGCGGTATGCAGCAGCTTCCGCTCGTCGAGCAGCACACCCTTGGCGGCACCGGTCGTGCCGGACGTCGACAGCAGCACCCCGCCGCTGCCGTCCGACGGCAACTGCGGTCTGCCCTCGTCGGCCTCGGCAACTCTGGCAGCGCTGGTAGCGCTGGCAGCGCTGGTAGCGCTGGCAGCGCTGGCAGTGCTGGCTGCCTGGGCAACTCTCGCAATGAGCAGCCCATCCGCCTCGGCAACCGGGCGGACGCCCGCCTGCACGGCCGCCAGGTCGAAATCGGCGACGTCGGTCACCAATAGGCGGACGCCGAAACCCTCGATCTTCGCCGCCCGTTCGTAACAACTCAGTTCGGTCGAAAGAGGGACGACGACCATCGCGGCCGACAGGCCGGCGAGGTAGACGCTGACGAAATCGAGCGGGTCGCCAAGCTGGATGCCGACCCGTGCACCCGCTGGAGCGCACGCTCGCAGCCGCGCAGACCACTCGGATGCGGCGTCGGCGAGTTCGCGCCAGGTGCGCGCCGTGCCATCGCGACCTACCGCAACCGACGCACGTTCAGACGAGTCGCAGGCCCGCTCCGAGAGCATCCGGGCGACTCCGGTGATCACCGCCATGGCATACAACGTTGCCGATATTGCTGCGAATAACCTCAGCAGGTGCTGGCAGCTTGCTCATAGCCGGCTCCTAGCCCGCTCCTGGCCCGCTCAAAGCCCGCTCGGAAACCGGGCGACGACGAGCGCGTCGGGCATCCGAAACGAAAGGTTTTCGGCGTGCCCGGGCGCCGCCACGACCTGGCAGCGGGCCAGCAGCCGAGCGGACTCCTCCACCACCACCTCAGCCTCCATCGTGGCGAGGTAGGCGCCCAGGCACCGGTGGAGTCCGGCGCCGAACGACAGGTGACGGCGTGAACCTTGCTGCCCGGGCACGAACGCGTGCGGCTCGGCGACGATCGCAGGATCTCGACCGGCAGCGGCAAGCCGCAGCACGACGGACTCGCCAGCCGGGATAACCACACCGCCGAGTTCGACCTCACGGGTCGTGACCCGCCGCCAGGTGACGACCGACGTGTCGGTGCGCAATCCTTCGGCCACGACATCGGAAACCGAAGTCGAACCGTCGACGACTCCACGCACTACGGCTGGCTCCTGCAGCAGCCGGTACATAAGCGCGGTCAAGAACTGCGACGTCGTCTCCTGCCCGGCCACCAGAAGGAAGAACAGCACGGCCACGATGTCGTCTTCATCGAGGTTGTTGTCGGCCGAGTGAGCCCGCAATGTCGCCGCGAGCCCGGGCCCGGTCCGCGCGAACAACCGCAGCCGCCCGTGGTACTCCCCCACGATCGTGGCCAGTCGCAACTGCCGCGCCGCGTCCAGCGGCGCCCAGAACAATTCGAGCGCGGACGACGAAAAGCGCTTCACCACCTCGACGTCGTCAGCCGGAAGCGCGATGAGCCGACCTAATGTGACGAGCGGCAATGCATGCGAGATGACTTGGTGCAGGTCGACCTGGTCGCCGTCATCAAGACGCGCAGCCGCCTCGGCGACTTGGCCGCGCACGAACGTCGCTACGAAGTCGCGTTGTTCGGCGACCCGCGTAGGTTGCAAGAACTCTGCGACGACACCGCGAATGCCGGCATGCGAGGATGTGCTGTTGTTGGCAAGCGTGTGAGGGAGCCGAAATCCGTGCTGCGTAAGGATTCGTAGCGCGTTCGTCGTCATCGGTGTGACTGCATCGAGGGCGTTGTCGGGTGAGAACGCCTCGGGGTCGTTGAGAACCTGCCGCACGAGCGCATGACTTGATACCAACCAGTGGTCACCAACCGCAGTAACCGGCTGCTCGGGCAAGGCTTCCCATTGCCGGTAGAGCAACGCGTGCGGGCACGACGCCTGGTCGAGACTCATGAACCGGCCACCTGACCGACTGCACCGACGATCGCACCGGTGATCGCGTCAACGTCGGCGTCGGTGCAGACGTATGGGGGCATCGTGTAGACCAGATCGCGAAACGGCCGCACCCAGACACCTCGTTCGAGGGCGGCTTTCGTGACGGCCTCGACGTCAACGGGTGCAGTGGTCTGCACGACACCGACGGCGCCGAGCACCCGCACCTCACGCACACCGGGGAACTTAGCCGCCGGCGCAAGTCCGTCACGCAACCGCGTCTCGACGTTCTTCACCGTCGTCTGCCAGTCACTGCTAAGCAGCAGGTCGAGGTTGGCGAGCGCGACCGCGCACGCGAGCGGACTCGCCATGAAGGTAGGGCCATGCATCAACGCACCGCCCTCGCCGCTCGAGACACCTCGTGCAACTTCGGGCGTGCACAAGACGGCGGCCAGCGTGAGATAGCCGCCGGTTAAGGCCTTTCCGACGCATACGATGTCTGGCACCACTCCGGCATGTTGCATCGCGAACAACTCGCCCGTGCGTCCAAAGCCGGTGGCGATCTCGTCGAAAACAAGCAGCAGCTCGTAGTCGTCGGCGAGTTTTCTCAGCACCCGCAGGCATTCGGGTGGGTACACATACATGCCGCCCGCACCCTGCAGCACCGGCTCGACGACGATCGCTGCAAGGTCGTCGGCGTGCTCAGTCACAAGCGACGCGGTTTTGGCGGTCCATTCTGAGATATCGGCTTCAAGGCCGGCTGGCGGACGCGGTGCAAAAACCTGCCGGGGCAACACATCGGAGAACAGTTGATGCATGCCATCGACTGGGTCGCACACGCTCATCGCGGCAAGGGTGTCGCCGTGATAACCGCCGCGAATCGTGAGTAACTGCGACCGTCGTCCAGAATTTCTTTGGTATTGCAAACACATCTTCACCGCAACCTCGACCGCGACCGAGCCGGAGTCGGCGAAGAAGACATGATCGAGAGGCTCCGGCGTGATGTCGACAAGCCGCTGCGCCAGGGCGATTGCCGGCCGGTGGGTGAGGCCACCGAACATGACGTGGCTCATGCGGTCGAGTTGGGCGCGAGCGGCAGAGTCGAGCACCGGGTGACGGTAGCCGTGGATCGCACACCACCACGACGACATCGCGTCGATCACTTCGCGACCGTCACCGAGCTTCAATCGCACGCCGGTGGCGGATTCGACGAAACGCGCGGGCGTCGGCGAGGTCATCGACGAGTACGGGTGCCACAGATGGTCGTGGTCGTAGGCCAGCAATTCGTCAACGTTCATCGCGAGATTTGACCGTGCTCGACGCAACGCGCCGACCAGCCGCGCGGCACTACCTGCACGATCAGTCGTCGTCCACATTGTGCGCAAAAGCGTGGCGGTTCGAGTTGGCGCGCAGCAGCACAAGCCGAGTGCTCATCGTCGGTCGTTCGCGGTCGACCGCAGCGGTCGCAATGAGTCAGCACGTTCGGAGTCACAGGCTGGCTGAGAACGCCTTGATCGGCATCGACAACTGGTCGAGAAGGGCAAGGTCGTCAGCGGGATCGCGGCCAAGCGTCGTGAGGTAATTGCCGACGATGACGGCGTTGATGCCGCCGAGTAAACCCTCTCGGGTGCCGAGGTCGCCGAGCGTCACCTCGCGGCCGCCGGCGAAGCGCAGGATCGTTCGCGGCAACGCGAGCCGGAACATCGCGATCGTGCGCAACGCCTCTTTCGCTTCGAGCACCGGCTGGTCACCGAACGGCGTGCCCGGCCTCGGGTTCAAGAAGTTCAGCGGTACCTCATCGGGCGCCAGTTCGGCAAGCTGGGCCGCGAATTCTGCACGCTGTTCGCGGGTCTCACCCATACCGACGATGCCGCCGCAGCACACCTCCATGCCCGCTTCGCCGACCATGCGCAGCGTTTCCCAACGTTCTTCCCACGTGTGGGTCGTGACCACGTTCGTGAAGTACGACCGCGCCGTTTCGAGGTTGTGGTTGTAGCGGTGCACCCCCATCGCGGCCAGTTCATCGACCTGGGCTTGTGTGAGCATGCCGAGCGAGCAAGCGATGTTGATGTCGACGGCCTCGCGAATGGCTTTGACGCCGTCACGAACCTGCACCATCAACCGCTCGTCAGGGCCACGCACAGCAGCGACGATGCAGAACTCGGTAGCCCCGGTCTTTGCGGTCTCGACGGCAGCCTCGACGAGCGAAGGGATGTCGAGCCAGGCTGCTCGTACGGGTGAGTCGAAGCGGCCTGACTGCGAGCAGAAATGGCAGTCTTCGGGGCAGCCGCCGGTCTTGACCGACACGATGCCCTCGACCTCAACCTCAGGGCCGCACCAGCGCATCCGCACCTCGTGGGCGAGAGCGAGCAGTTCGTCGAGCCGGTCGTCGGGCAGCGCCAGCACCCGCACCAGCTCTGCCTGGCTCAGGCCTTCACCTTTCGCGAGCACCTGCCCGCGGGCAACCTCGAGGACGTCGGTCACTGCTCCTCCTGCTCTGGCCTGTCTCGCGTGCGCCGTCACGCGCTTCAACGCAGCGGCCAGCCTAATGGGGGCAGCGATGGTGCGCGTCGGCAGTTCACCCCGACACGAAGCTCAACCGAACGGTTCTGACCCGGTTGTCGACGTTGGTGTCGACGACGACGATGCTTTGCCAGGTGCCCAGCGCCGGCCGACCGCCGATCACGGGCACGGTGATCGATGGTGAGACAAAAGCAGGCAGCACGTGGTCGCGCCCGTGCTTCGGCGATCCGTGCGCGTGCACGTAACGAACCTCGGCGGGCCAGACTCGATCGATGGTCGCAGCGAGATCTCGTTCAGTGCCCGAACCGGTCTCGATCAAGGCGACGCCTGCGGTGGCGTGGGGCACGAACACGTTGATCAAGCCGTCGCCCTGGCCACTGCAGAAGTCGGTGACCTGCTCGGTGATCTCGCTCACCAAGGTCGAGCCGGTTTCGACCCTCAATTCGCTCGAGCGCACGGTCGTCGTCCGGCTTTAATCGCTTTTGCGGACGGCGTCGAGAGCGCGCGCCAGGTCGTCGGGGTAGCTGCTCGCGAACTCGACGGCGCGTCCGTCGTCGGGATGGGCGAATCCGAGCCGGGCTGCGTGCAGCCACTGTCGATGGAGGTCGAGGCGCGCGGCCAGCACCGGGTCGGCGCCGTAGGCGAGATCGCCGACGCATGGATGGCGCACCGCTGCCATGTGCACCCGGATCTGATGCGTGCGGCCGGTCTCCAGCTTGATCTGGAGCAGGCTCGCCGCGGCATGGGCTTCGAGCGTTTCGTAGTGGGTGATGCTTGGCTTGCCGTTCGCCATCACGGCGAACTTGTAGTCGTGCACGGGGTGCCGGTCGATCGGCGCGTCGATGGTGCCGCGAGCCGGATCGGGATGGCCCTGCACCAGCGCGTGGTAGGTCTTGTCGACCGTGCGCTCGCGGAAAGCTTGCTTCAGCACGGTGTACGCACGTTCGCTCTTCGCCACGACCATCAGGCCACTGGTTCCGACGTCGAGGCGGTGCACCACGCCTTGGCGTTCTTCGGCCCCGGACGTCGAAATGCGGTAGCCAGCGGCGGCGAGGGCCCCGACGACCGTTGGACCGTCCCACCCCGGGCTCGGATGCGCCGCTACGCCGACAGGCTTGTCGACCACGACGATGTCGTCGTCGTCATGGACGACGAGCATTCCGGCGACGGGTGTGGCGACGATCGCCGGACCGGAA
>JBOGEK010000346.1:0-2408 GCA_050743645.1 Acidothermaceae bacterium | reverse complement strand
AACGCGACGTCGTTGATCTCGTGGATAGTGCAAAGCGCCGAGCAGCCGGTCATCGACGTCTTGTACTTGCGCGGCAGGTTCGAGAACTCGGGGTTGCCGATGTAGTTGTTCTGGATGTCGATGAGATGCTGCGACGGGTCGATGATCTCGGTGGCGTCGTAACCGGCGACCGGGCAGCCGATCATGTTGCGCGGGCAGTCACCACAGGCCTCGGTGGTGCCGAGCCCGACGGCGTCGAGCGCCTCCCAGATGGCGGGCACGTCTTCGATCCGCACCCAGTGCAGCTGCACGTTCTGCCGGTTGGTGATGTCGGCGAGGTCGCGGCCGTATTTTGTCGAGAGCTGGCCGATGACGCGAAGCTGGGCGGTCGTGAGCCGGCCGCCTGGGATGCGCACGCGCATCATGAAGTAGCGGTCGTCGAGCTCCTCGGGCTCGAGTACCCCCGTCTTACCGCCGTCGATGCCGGGACGCCGCTGGGTGTAGAGGCCCATCCAACGGAATCGCCCGCGCATGTCAGCCGGATCGATCGAGTCGAACCCCGCCTTCGAATAGATGTCGACGATGCGGCGGCGCACGTTCAGCGCGTCGTCGTCCTTCTTGATGCGCTCGGTGCCATTCAGCGGCTCGCGCGTGCCGAGAGCCCACTGGCCTTGGCCGCGCGACTTGCCGCGCTCGGCGTGAACGCGAGCGCGCGGAGGCGCGGCGCTGTTCGGCGCGGCGCTGTTCGGGGCGACGCTGTTCGGGGCGACGCTGTTCGGGGCGACGGTGGTCGGTGCCGACATGTGCGTGTGCGTCCTTCGGATGAGGGAGGCGCGGCACCGCAAGGCTGGACGACGCTGAACAGCCGGGCGAACCGCGCCCGGGCGGGCGGCGGATCAGGCAGCCGGCATACAGACCGCGCTCGACACCCGCTGGAGGTCGACGTGCAGGCGCGCAACGAGGCGCAGCTCAGGCACACGGGAGCGCACGATCATGTGTTCGAGAGTGCCATAGCCCTCCCATGCCTGTCGAATCAGTGGGGAAAGTCAGGCAGGGTTGTGGCCGAATGCCGGCTGGGCCGCCCTGCGACGACCGGATTCGGGCCACAACTCACCGCCCAAGACGTCAGCCGATGCCGAATCGCGCCTTCAGGCGCCCGCCGGAGGCGGCACCAACACCGACGCCGGCGCCGATCCCAGCACTGGCTCCGGCGCCGACCAACTCCCCACCACCGGCTGCTGACGCCGACTCGTCCGCACGTCGATCAGCCAACTCGTCGGCCGCCTCGATGTCGTCGTCGGCATCGGCGAACCCGTCGAGATCGTCGCGCGGTTCACCACCGAATCCGTCACGCACGTCCGCTCCAAGCTCGTCGTCCTCGTCGGCGCCGCTGTCGCCGGCAGCCCCGTCGACCCCGTCGACACCGTCGCGCCCGGCACCGGCGCCCGGCGCTCGCTCAGGGATGCCGGCGGCCCATGCGTCGGCTTGGCTGGCGCTGGCGCTGGCGCTTCGTTCGGCGCGCTTGACCAACGTGATCACCCGCGAGAGGTCGGGCCCGACCGCGATCGCGTCGATGTCCACCGACTCGCGCTTGCCGCCTTCCTTGGTCTCGTAGGGGCGCACCGATAGCCGACCCCAAACGATGGCGGCCTGGCCCTTCTTCAGCGACGCCGCGGCGTTCTCGCCGAGCCCGCGCCAACAGGTGACGTTCGCATACGTGGTGCCGAAGTCACGCCACTGGCCCGACGGACGGTCGAAGCGTCGGCGGGTGGAAGCGATCCGGAACGAGGCGACCACCTGGCCGTCAGGAAGCGTGTGAATCCGCGGGTCGGCGACGAGGTTGCCCACCAGCGTGACTTGCGTGTCGTACATGACCTACTCCCTCCGAGCGCGACATGGCGTCGCGCGTCCATTGGAAGAAGCCTGGTTCGGGAACCAACGCCGGTGCGGGCTGTGAAAGCGGTCTGTGGAGAGTGATCGGCAACATTGTGGACAACACCGTCACTCAGAAGGGAACTCTTCGCCGCATCGAGCGCATCGTCGGTTGGAAGCGAGCGGGCCGTCGGGCACCGCGCCGCAGTTCGGGCACAGCAACGCCGCCCAGCACGCCGGATCTCCACCGACGTCGGACTCGTCGGGTATCGAGACCGATCCGCCTGTTGCGGCGGGCTTTTCGCCGTCCATGTGCACCACGATAGGTCGCCGCGCGGTGATCGGGGGCGACACCGCTTAGCCCGGACGACGCAAAGCCGTGCCGTACGCTTGGAGCGCCCGAAATTGTGGCGGGCGCCCGTAGCTCAGCTGGATAGAGCACCTGCCTTCTAAGCAGTTTGTCGGGAGTTCGAATCTCCCCGGGCGCACCAAAGGGCCTTTGACCTGCGCAAACGCGCGGGCGCTGTTGTAGGACGCGCCTCGGTGCGGCTTAGCAC
>JBOGEK010000345.1:0-6776 GCA_050743645.1 Acidothermaceae bacterium | reverse complement strand
TGGGCGGCCATGAGTTGTTCCGCTGCGAGGATGCGCTGGGCCTCGGCGCGTTCGGCGGCGAACCGTTCAGCTTCCAGGCGCTCGGCCTCGAGCCGCTCTGCCTCCAAGCGTTCCGCTTCGAGCCGCTCTGCTTCTTCGGCGGCGAGACGCTCCGCTTCTTCCGTTTCTCGGCGTTCAGCCTCGGCTCTCGCAGCCTCGCGACGTGCTTCGAGATTGACGACCTCGGCGATGTGGCCGCTGCCCGACTGTCCCTTGCGCATTGCCTCGGCCTCGGCGTGCGCGGCCGCGAGTTCTGCTGCCGCGGCGTGCCGAATACGTTCGCGGCGAAGGTCGTCCTCGGTCGGCTCGGCGGGTGCGGCCGGCCCCTTCGGGGTCGGGCGGAGCCGGATCTCGTCGGGCACATGGAACGGGTCGACGAAGGACGACGGGTCGTTCGTGGGGGCGAAGGCGTTGCTGAACGCTTCCGACACGCGGGCCAGCGAAGGCGGTTCCATCAACGCCACCGGAACCGCAACCGTCGCGGCTGGGTCATCCGCGTCGTCAAGTTGGGCCGCGTCGACACGCTCCGCGTCGTCCGGCTCGATCGTTTCGGTGACTCGGGCCTTGGTCGACTTCGTGCCGCCGAGGGCAAAAGCGGCGGCGAGCGCGGCGGTGCGCGGGAAGTTGTCGGCCTCGTCGGGTGCTTCGATTTCGTCGTCGGTCTCAACGGTGTCGATCGCCGTCAAGGGCGCGTGGTCGAGCGGATCGTCGTCGGGGCCGAGATCTTCTTCGACGTCGACGAGCCCGGCCTCGACCAGGGCACGCACCACGGTGCCGGCCTCGAACAGGGTGAAACCGCACTCTCGGGCGAGTTCGGCGATCGAGCGCTCGCCATCGATCTTGCACAACAGCGACCAGGTGTCGGAGTCGAGGGTGATGTCGGCTTCGCCACCGCGGGCCGCGAGCATGGGGACGGCGTTGGGCCCGTGCACCGAGGTGACGATCTCGTCCCACGCGGCCTGCCGGGCGTGCACTTCGTCGAGCAGGCTGGCGAGAGCGGTGGGGGGTGCGACGTCCTCGCGGGTTTTCTCGCTCTTGCGGAAGCGCCAGCGTCCCGACGTCCAGGCCATCAGGTCGGTGAAGCCGTCGCGAACCTGCTCTTGAACGAACGCTTCGACGACGTCCTGCTCGACGAAGCCGAGGTGAACGAGAAGTTCACCGAGCCGCCAACCCTGCAGTTCGGTGCGCTGCGCTTCGAGTGCTTCGGCCAGGTTTTCGGGAACGAGCGCGTTGCTGGAAATCAACCGGCTGCCGAGTTGCGGACGCTGACCCGGAACCGACACCGCGTAGACGAGGCCACTCTTGACGTAAACGAGCGCTTCTTCACCGTCGTCGTCGACGACGTGGAGGCATCCGGTTGCTTCTTCAGTTGCCAGGTCGGAGAGAACATTCTCGATCGGTGTGCTGGCCAGGTCGCCCTTGAGCACCGGCGACCTCCCACATTCAGCGTCGAGACGGCAACCGCCGCGGCGCGCGTCGGAGCCGGCACCGGAGGCGGAGAACCTTGTTCGTGAAATTCCCTGCTCCGTTGCCATCGGCAGGTGAGGCGCAAGCATTGAGCCATCCGGACGAACATCCCAAGGTGAGATAGCCGGTCTCGGATCGGCATCGATTCGTGCCAGGACGTCCGTTCGTACGACACTGGCATGGCACCATGGGCGCAACCGGTCCATCGGGGATGATGGCTCCGGCGTGGACGCCCGTACTGATGAAGGCCAGAAGCGACGAACGCACCAGCAGTGACGACTACAGCAGTGACCAGCACAGCAGTGACGACGCGACGGAGGCGGCAGGTGCCTGGCGATAGCAGCACTGACATGTCGGGCGGTTTGCCTGCGGGCAACCGTCGCATCGACCGCGTGCTGTCCGAGGGTTATCTCGACGGCCTGACCGACATGTCGCTGGCCGACGTCCGCGCGCTGCGCAACGAGGCCGAGCAAGAAGAAGCCGACCTGTCGTATCTGCGCAGGTTGCTGCAGGGTCGGGTCGACATCATTCAGGCCGAGCTGTCGCGGCGCCGGGGCGAGTTGGGCGAGTCGGGCAGCATCATCGACCAGTTGCCACGAATCCTCGCCGACGACCGTGCCCCCGCGCGTGGCCTCGGCCGGCACACCGTGATCGAGCCTTCGCGCGTCGACGAGCACCGCCGCCTCGTCGAGCGGCTGGTCGCCGACTCCGACCTTTCGGCGCTGGCCGGCCGCACCGCGGATCAGCTCGAAGAGACCTTGGCGCGGTTCGGCGACCACGAGCGCGACATTTCCGAGCAGCGCCGCGCGGTGCAAGGCGTGATGGACGCCTGCGCAGCCGAGATCACCCGCCGCTACCGCGAGGGTGAAGCCGACGTTTCGGCGCTACTCCCGAGCGAGAACGCCTAGCTGCCCAGAAGGTCGCTAGGTTGCCGGGCAGGTCGTGCCGGGCGCTGGTGCCTTCACGTCGATCAGGTAGGCATCGACGGCGTTCGTGATGCAGTCGGTCTTGGGGTACGCCGTGTGGCCGTCGCCCTGCCAGGTCAGCAGATCACCCGAACCGAGCAGCGCCGCCAGGTGTTTCGCCCCCGAAATCGGGGTGGCCGGGTCGCCCGTCGTGCCGACCACCAGAACCGTTGGCGCATGGTTGTCGGTCACCTTGATCGGCTTGTCAGGGGGCGCCTTCCAGAGGCTGCAGTAGTCGAGACTCGCCGCCGCGGATCCACCGAACAACGGATTCGCCGCCCGCCACTGCGGCTGCAGGGCGCGGGCCTGCGCAACCGACGTGCGGTCGGTCTCGTCGGCGCACGCGATGGTCGCGTTTGCGTCTTCGATGTTGGTGTAGGTGCCGTCGGATTGCCGTTCGTTGTACTGGTCGTCGAGCGCCAAAATCCCTGCGCCGTTGCCTTTCGAAGCGTCGGTCAGCGCCGTCGTCAGCTGGTCCCACTGGCTTTCGTCATAAAGTGCCGAGATCACGGCTAGCAGCACTGCGCCGTCCTTCACGACTCTTTTGTCCTTCGAACTTCCGCTCGGGATCGGGTTTTTGTCGGACGACGCCATCAGGTTCTGCACGTACGCGACTGGATCGCTACCGAGCGGGCAGCTGGCCTTTTTCTCGCAGCTTGCGGAGAAGTGACTGAACGCGAGCTGGAATCCGGCGGCCTGCGTCTTGTCTTGGTCGACGCTGCTGATCGTGGGATCGACCGCGCCGTCGAGTACGAGCGCGCGCACCTTGTCGGGATACGCCGACGCGTATTCGGCACCAAGCAAGGTGCCGTATGAGTAGCCGAGGTAGGTCAGCTTCGAGTCGCCGAGTTTGGCGCGCAGGGCTTCCATGTCGCGCACGGTTTCAGCTGTCGAGTAGAAGGCGAGATCCGAGCCGTAGATGCCGTAGCACTCGTTGGCGACCTTGGTTTCTTCGGCGACGTTTGCGTCCCACGCGGCCTGCGACACAGGGTCGGGCGGCATGTTGAGCTCGGCATCCTTCTCCTTGGCCGGGATGCATTGGATCGGGTCACTGAGCGACACACCGCGTGGATCGAAACCGACGATGTCGAAGCGGTCGAGAATCGCCTGCGGCAGCTCGCTGACGGCGAGGTCGAGGGCCGCTTCGGTGCCCGAACCGCCGGGTCCGCCCGGATTCACGACGAGGGAGCCGATGCGGTCGTGCTGCGTGGCCGACCGAATCTTGATCACGGTGATCGAGACCGTCTTGCCATTGCCTGGGTTCGCCCAGTCGAGTGGCACTTTGAGGACGCCGCGGCCGAACGTGAGCTTGCGGTCGGTGACGCCTGTCAGCGCCTTGTTCACCTGGTCACTGATGTCGGTGAAGGTGAGGTTGCTCGCGAATGCGCCGGGATTGGCGATCGCCGCCCCGCTCGATGGTGCGGCGCTCGGCCCCGTCGAGGGCGACAAGGCGGACGACGCCGGAGCCGATCCGCTCGGTGTGGAGGTGTGATGGCCGGTGCTTGTGCAGCCAGCGACGAGCGCCGCGCACCCGCACAACGCGACCAGCCGGCGCACCACCGCTCGAGGCCGCGATGCAGCTGGAGGGCGCGTTGCTGGGCGCCGCTGGTTCCCCGACAAGGAAAGCTCGATTCTTTGGTGGGAGGGCCGGGTGTGTAGGCGAGGGTCGGCCGTTCCGGTGACTTTCAGGCTAGCGGTCGAGCCGCCTCGCGGTCGGCGACCAATGCTAGCTAAGCGCTTGCAATCGCAAGCACGGCGAGTGAGACTGACGATATGGCAGGTTCATTCGACTTAGGTGAATTCATCCGCGAGCAACGTCGCGTCGCACAGATCTCGGTGCGCCAACTTGCCAAGGCAGCCGGCGTTTCCAACCCGTATCTGAGCCAGATCGAGCGCGGGTTGCGTCGTCCGAGCGCTGAAATCTTGCAGCAGATCGCCAAAGGGCTGCGCATTTCGGCTGAGGCGATGTACGTGCAGGCGGGCATTCTCGACGAGCGGATCGCCGGCGGGCTGGTGGTCGATGCGGTTCTCGCCGACACCACGATCAACGAACGGCAGAAGCAAGTGATGCTCGAGGTCTACGACTCGTTCAGAAAAGAGAACGAACGGCGAACAGCCGACGAGCAAGCTGTCACGAGAGCAGCCGCTCGGCTGGTGCCCTCGGCAGATGCGTTCGCCGATGTGGTCGACGACATCGATGACGACGGCTTCGACGTTGACGGCGCGGCCCGACTCCACCAGGCCGAAGTCGACGAGCCAACCATCCTGCCGCCACGACCAGCGCCATTGCGCACGACGATGACCCGGCACAATCCGAGGCGGTTGCCATGAGTGGTGCCGACGACGTCATGAAAGCAGTGCGAAAAGTGCTTGGCGACAAGCCCTTGTACCTGATTGCGGGCGCGAGCGATCTCGTCAACGAGAAGTTGCGCGAGTTGCCAGATGCCCTGAACGCGATGCAATCCGAATACCGGGATCTTCCTATCCGTGCTGCGGGTGCGGTGGTCGGCCAAGCGTTTCGGGCGAATCTCAAACTTGGTCAGCTCTACGACGAGATCTCCCGCCGCGGCGAAGACGTCGTCGCGAAGATGCATGGTGATGAGGTATTCGCCGAAGAAGACGAGCCGTTCGTGCGTGAGCCCTTCATGCCGGAGCCGGTTCACGAGGTCGGGGCCGTCCCCGTCGTGCCGCCGAAGGTCACGAAGACGGTTGCGAACAACCCGAGGCCGAAGAAGTCCGTCGCCAAGAAGCCGTTGGCTGGCGGCGCGGGAGCGAAGAAGGTGGCGACCAAGAAGACCGCCACCACGGCGAAAAAGGCGCCTGCACCAAAGAAAACCACCACTGCGAAAAAGTCAGCAACCACACGTCGTCCGCCCGCTGAGTCTTAGGCCCACGCGCCCCGCAACCGAGATCGCGGGCTTCCGTATGGTTGAGCCATGAGCGACATGACGTACCGCCAGCTCGGAGATTCGGGCCTCACCGTCTCAACCGTCGGGCTGGGGTGCAACAACATCGGCCGGAGGCTCGACAAGGATGGCACCCAAGCGCTGGTCAACGCCGCGATCGATGCCGGCGTCACGTTGTTCGACACTGCTGACGTCTACGGCAGCGAACCGGGCGGATCAGAAGACGTGCTCGGCGAGGCTTTGGTCGGACGACGCGAAAACATCGTGCTGGCAACGAAATTCGGTAAGCCGATGCAGGGCACCGTCCTGCCCGAATACGAAGCACGCGGCTCGCGACGCTACATACGCGCGGCGATCGAGCACTCGCTGCGGCGTTTGCGCACTGATTACGTCGACCTTTACCAAATGCACGAACCTGACCTGCGCACGCCGATCGAAGAGACCCTCGACGCGCTCGACGACTTGGTGCGCGAGGGAAAGGTGCGCTACATCGGCTCCTCGCAGTTCGCGTCATGGCAGATCGTCGACGCCGACTGGGCTGCTCGCAGTGCCGGAAATGCGCGCTTCATCAGTGCGCAGGACCAATACAGCCTTATCGACCGCGCGATCGAGGCTGAGATCGTGCCCGCTTGCGAGCACGTCGGTGTAGGGCTGCTGCCGTTCTTCCCACTGTCCAAAGGATTGTTGACCGGCAAGTATCGGCGCGGCGAACCTGCGCCGTCCGGTACGCGTCTCGCCCGTTCCGACTACGCCGACGTACTCGAGAGCGCCAATTGGGCCGCGATCGAGGGGCTGCGTACCTTTGCCGATCGGCGCGGTATCTCGATGCTCGACGTCGCGATCGGTGGGCTCGCAGCACAGCCAGGCGTGGCGAGCGTCATCGCCGGGGCGATGAGTCCCGACCAGATCAGGGCAAACGTTCGGGCCGGTGGCTGGGAGCCGACCGCAGCCGATCTCGTCGAGATCGATGAAATCACGGCGATTAAGGGAAGCTAGCGGCCCGGGGCACCCGAAGGACGCCAGGTAGACCGCCTTATGGGGGTCCGCCCTGGTGTAATGGCCAGATGTTTACGGTGGCTGGGCTTCCTGCTGGCTTGTATCGAGGTCAAGTCGAAGGTGCTGAAAGCGGGCGATGCGAAGCTCGCATCGAAGTGCGAAGGGTCCCAGGCGGTTGCGCCGCCGTCGACTACGAAGCCGTCGGACCTGATGGGGTTCAACACGTCGAGCACACGATCGTCACGCCCACAGCCCTGTACGTATCGCATAGTGAGGCGCCGGGCGTCGAAATCTTCACCGCGGCGGGCGATGGCGTATTCGATGGGCCGGCGGGTGGCCCGTACGCCCAGCGCCTTGTCGTCAACTGGGACGGCGAGATATTGACGTGGGCATGGCACTGGTC
>JBOGEK010000344.1:0-6419 GCA_050743645.1 Acidothermaceae bacterium | reverse complement strand
GGGCCAGCAGCGTCTTGCCGGTGCCGGGCGGGCCGTACAGCAGCACACCCTTCGGGATCTTCGCCCCGATCGCCTGGAACTTGGCCGGGTTCTCGAGAAACTCTTTGATCTCCTGCAGCTCTTCGATGGCTTCGTCAGCACCGGCGATATCGGCGAAGGTGGTTTTCGGCGTGTCCTTGCTGATCAGCTTGGCCTTCGACTTGCCGAAGTTCATGACCCGCGACCCGCCGCCTTGCATCTGGGTCATCATGAACACGAACAGGCCGACGAGCAGCAGGATCGGCAGCGCGTTGATCAGAATCGTCAGCAGGATGCTGCCGTGACTGACCTTGACGTTGTAGAGCTTCGCGGCATCGACGCCGTCCTTCTGGGCGAGCGCGTCGAGCTTGTTCTGGAGCACCAACTCCTGGTCGACACCGATCGACGCCGAGATCTTCGTGCCGTCCTTCGTCGGAGTCTTGGTCTCGACCTGGACGGTCTGCTCCTTGTCGTGGAAGGTCACCGTCTTCACGTTGCCGGTATTGATGGCAGTGGTGACCTCGGACGTGTCGACACCCTTATAGCTGCTGCCACCGCTCCACAACCCGCGGAGCAGCACCAGCAGCACGACGACGATGAGCACCCAGAAGAGTGGGCCTCGCGCGTATCTCTTTACGTTCATGGATGCGGAGGCATCGCGCCTCCGTCCCTCCTGCCGACTCGGTAATCGTGGTAATCGTCGTGATCTTCGTTGGTGCTCGTGATCTTGGTGGACATTCGATGATGCAGTGGCGCCGCACAGCTTCGATTATGACGGTGCGCGTCTTGACAGCCTCGGCTCGTGCGGGCCTCGGCGTGAGTGGACGACGCCTACGTTTCTCAGTCGAAGGATCGATGTCGGACGGCGCAGAAGCTACCGACTGCCCCGATCTGCACCAATCTGCCCCATCCTTTCGTGCCCTTGACGGTACACCGCAGCGCGCCTGACTACTTACTCAACCGACAGGCCCGCCCGGACGTTCCCAGCCGTTCCCGAGACCTGCCCGACCCATTCCCGGGCCATTCGCGGGTCTGATGCCTTCCCACCAGGGGTCCGCCCAGCATGTGGTGTTCCCCACAAATGGCCGGCGTACCTGACCGACGCGAGCACCCGCACCGGCCGACTGATTCCTGGTCGACGCGCGGGCGCATCACTCGTAGACGGTCGGGTGCAGCGTGCCGACGAACGGCAGGTTGCGGTACTTCTCGGCATAGTCGAGGCCGTAGCCGACGACGAAATCGCGCGGGATGTCGAACCCGAGATACCGGACGTCGACCTCCTGCTTCACGGCGTCGGGCTTGCGCATGAGCGCGCAGACCTCGACGGACGCCGGCGCACGCGACTGCAGGTTCGCCACCAGCCACGACAGCGTGAGTCCGGAGTCGACGATGTCTTCGACGACGAGCACGTGGCGCCCCTCGATCGCGTAGTCGAGGTCTTTCAAGATCCGCACCACACCGGACGACGAAGTTCCCGAGCCGTAGGAAGAGATCGCCATGAAGTCGATGGTGACCGGCAGATGCAACGCTCTCGACAGGTCGGCCATCACCATGACCGCACCCTTGAGCACGCCCACCAGCAGCAGATCCTTGCCGGCATAATCGCGGTCGATCGCCTCGGCGAGCTCGACAACCTTGGCCTGAATTTCTTTCTCGGTCAGCAAAACGCGGGCCAGATCTTGCCCGACGTCCGACTCATCCACCGGCAGTGTCCCTGCTCTTGTTGCGATCGCCTTCGCCTGCCTCCCCTTCGGACCGGCGCTCGATGTAGAGCCTCCCATACCGCCGCGACGCAACGAGGCCGCCCGGCAAACTCACCGAACCCTGCCCACGCCAATCGGTCACCAGCGCGTCAACGGCCGCGATCTGCCCGGCTGCCAGGGCGCCCTGCATGGCACCGGCCGACAACGCGGCCTGGCGCAGCACGCGGCTGCGCACCGCCACCGGGAGCCGCCGCAGTTCATCGGCATCGAAGCTGCCGGCCGCACCGCACAACTCGGCATGGGCCATTGCGGCCCAAGCCTCGAGCGCGTCGGCGTCGTCGCGGGCCAGTTGTGCGGTGCGGGCCAACGCTGCTGCGACGCCCGGCCCCAGCGCTGCTTCGAGCACGGGCATCACCTCGGTGCGTACCCGCGCCCGTGCGTACGACGGGTCTGCGTTGTGCGGGTCGTCCCACACCGGCAAGCCCGCTTCGGCGCAGGCCGCCCGAGTGGTCGCTCTCGACAACCCCAAGAGTGGACGACGGTAGCGGTCGGCTTTCCCTTTAGTAGCAGGCATTCCGGCCAACGAGCGAACCCCTGAGCCTCGGGCGAGTCCGAGCAGCACCGTCTCTGCCTGATCGTCGAGAGTGTGGCCGAGCAGGATCGTCGCGCCACCCAGGCGATCGGCCACTGCGTCGAGCGCCGCGTAGCGCGCGTCGCGTGCCGCGGCTTCGGGTCCGCCCGACCCTGCCACTTCGACGGCCACCGACTCGAGCGGATCAAGCCCGAGCTCACGGAGCAGCCGCACGACTGCGGCGGCTCGGGCCGCCGCTCCGGCCTGCAATCCATGATCGACCGTGACGGCGCCGGCGGTCAGCTTCAGCCCGGAGCGCGGCGCCTCAAATGCCAGTGCCGCCGCGAGCGCCGTCGAATCGGCACCTCCGCTGCAAGCCGCGAGGACGACGCTTTGCGGTGCCAGCTGGTCGAGACACTTGCGCACGGCGAGCCGTACCGCGGCAACCGCAGGGGGCGGGCCCACCGCTCGTCGTCCGGCCTAATCGGTCGTTGAAGGCGAGCCGGCAGAACCGGCACCGCCGGTGATTTCGCTGCGCAGGACACGCGACATCCAGCTCGACGGATCGGCGATCTCTGCCCTGGTCGGCAACGTATTCGGCGAGGTCCAGACCCGGTTGAACGCGGCCATGCCGGCCCGCTCGACCACGGCTTTGACGAAGGTGGCGCCTTCGGCATACTGGCGCGCTTTCATGTCGAGGCCGAAAAGCTTGCGTACCAGGCGGTCGGCCGGATTCTGGCCACGGCGGCGGGCGCCGAACTTTTGGCTGATCTCTTCGACGGTAGGGATAACCTCTGGCCCGACGCCGTTCATGACGAACTCGCCGTGCCCTTCGAGCAGCGTCATCACGGCGGTGAGGCGGTTGAAAATCGCGCGCTGCTCGGGTGTTTGCACCGCGTCGAGCAGGCTCGCAACTCGGTCGACTTCGAGTTCGGAATCGTCACCGCGGTGGCGCAACCGCACAGTGTCCTTGATGGCGTCGGCGACAGAGCGCAACCGCTCGAGCATCGCGGCCGCGTCGAGATCGCTGGCGGCGAGGAACGCGCTGATTTCGTCCTGCACATGCGAGCGAAGCCATGGCACTGCAGTGAATTGGGTGCGGTGTGTGACCTCGTGAACGCAGACCCAGAGCCGAAAATCGGTGGGATCGACCCCGAGCTGGCGTTCGGCGCCGACGATGTTCGGCGCCACCAGGGTGAGCCGGCCGAGCCGGGTGCGACCGTTGGCGGGCGGCAGGAACAACTCGTATTGGCCAAGCACTTTTCCTGACAGGTAAGCAAGCAGCAGGCCAACCTGCGCGCCGGTCACTCTCGAACCGACCGAGGTCATCAACTGGCCGCCGACCTTGCCTGCGCGCTTCGCCGTCATCTTGTCGAGCAATGGCGCCATCACGATCTGGAAGCCACCGACATTGCCCTTCACCCAGCCGGTACGGTCGACGACGCTCGCGGGCTCATGCGGGTTTGGCGACTTCAGCTCGGTGAATGCGGCGACGTGGTCTTCGGCATCGACGGCGAGTTCGCGCAGCTGCCGGACCGCACCGAACGCCTCGTCGCGGGTGACCACCGGACCTCGCGGGGCCAGCTTGACGGCAGTGCTGATCGCGAGATCCCAGTCGACGAGCCGCAGCGTTTCGGTCACTGGTACACCGTACGACCCTCGGCGCTGCCGTGACGACCCGTCGCGCTGTTAGGAGCAGCCGCACCCGGCCAACACCGCTGCCACCCGGTCAAGCGCGTCTTCGGTCTTAGCGGTCGCCCCTGGCGGCATCGTCGTCGACGGCGCGCCGAGCGCCGAGTTGTTTGCGATCAAGGCGAACGACAACACCCGCCCGCTCGCGTCGTCGAGATAGCCGGCCAGCGCGTACGCGCCGTCGAGGGTGCCCGTCTTCGCGAAGATCCGGCCGGCCGCGGACGCCGCGGGAGACTTAGTAAACCGGTTGGCGAGCGTTCCCGAAAAGCCCGCTACCGGCAGCGCCTGGAGCATCGAACTCAGTTCGGTGTGCCGCCCTTCGAGCACCAAGTCGATGATGCCTACCAGCGCCTTCGGCTGAACTCGGTCGGCCGTCGAAAGCCCACTGCCATCGACCATCGCGAGCCCGCTCGCGGGTACGCCGAGCCCCACCAATGCAGCTCGCACCGCCGCGGCACCACCGGCGAAGGTGGCCGGTTTGCCCGTCGCAATCGCAACTTGTCGAGCTAGCGCCTCGGCCACGTCGTTGTCACTTCGGCCGAGCATTCGTTGCACCAGCGCCGACAGTCGCGGCGACGCGACGCTCGCAAGCACTTCGTCGTCCGGCGTGGCTTTGGTCGTGGCAGCGGTGCCGGTGACCGTGATGCCGTTGGCGTTCAGCAGCGCCGCGAATTTTTTGGCGGCGAGCGCGGCCGGATCGGCGGCACGAGGCAGCTTCGTGAGATCGGGTGAGCCTTCGTCGACTTCGAGAGCGCTCACCGGTGCGACGTCACCCTCGTTGACATACACCGGTTTCCAGCCTGGCGCGGTCGGCGGACCGGTGAACAGCGAAGCGTCGTAACCCAGACTCACCGCGCTCATGCCTTTGGCCTTCAATGCGGACGCCGTTTGCTGCGCGAGGTCGGAAAGTCTTGCGGGCGCCGGATATCCCGGGGCGTGCGCCCCGACCGCCGTTGGCCCGGCGAGCGTCGGATCGCCACCACCGACGAGCATCAGTCTGCCAGCGGGCGCGAGCACGACTTTCGTGGTGAACTGCCGATCGGGTCCGAGCACGTGCAACGCGGCGACGGCGACGGCGAGTTTGGCGGTCGATGCGGGTCCGACGAGCGCCGATCCGTGGTCGTCAACGAGCAAGGCACCGCTGCGCGCGTCGGCAACGACCAGCGCGACCGTGTCGCCGGCAAACGCCGGGTCGCCAAGAACAGACACGAGTTGTTTGCTGATCGCGGCTGCGTTGGGTATCGCAGCGGTCGCCGGCAGGTTCGCGAACGGTGAGACGGCGGGAGCCGCCGGTGCCGGCGTCAGCTGCCACAGCGCTTGGTGCGGCGCTACTGCTTTGGCGTCCGCACTGGCCGGTGGCGCCGGGCTTGCGCCCGGTGAGCCTTGAAGTGTCGACGAGTGTGTCGGCGAGCTGGTGGACGCGTGGTGCCCGCCCAAGGCGGTCGAACCTGCGACCACAGCGCCTGCGACGACGAGCGCGGACGCCAACAAGCCGAGGACCACGCGACCGCGCGAATGGGTACGCGGTCCGCGGCCGGGACGACGCGGCCGGCGGGGTCGGTCTGGACCGGTCGGCGGGCTCGGGCGGCGCGGGCCGTGCTGGCCGCCGGATCGCCGGGTCCGACCGGGCAGGCCGCGAGATCGGCGCGCACCGGCGTCCGAACTCATGCCTTGCCTCCTAGTAGCCGGTCCGGGCGGGCGACCGATGTGGCGCGTTTCACGATCACTCCGGGCGGTTCCACGTCGTCGGGAAGCCCCGCGGTACGCGACACTAACGAACGAGCAGCACCTCAGCTGCCGCTGAGTGCCGACACGGATCGGGGAACACGATGGAGTTCGACGTCACGATCGAAATCCCCAAGGGACATCGCAACAAGTACGAGATCGATCACAAGACCGGGCGGATCAGGCTCGACCGCATGCTTTTCACGGCGACGCGGTATCCGAGCGACTACGGCTTCGTTGACGACACGCTGGGCCAGGACGGCGATCCGCTCGACGCGCTCGTCTTACTTGACGAGCCGACCTTTCCGGGCTGCCTGATCAAGTGCAGGGCAATCGGCATGTTCCGCATGACCGACGAGAAAGGTGCCGACGACAAGGTGCTGTGCGTTCCGTCGGGCGACCCCCGGCACGCGCAAATGCGCGACCTCGAAGACGTGTCCGCCTTCGACCGCCTCGAAATCCAGCATTTCTTCGAGGTCTACAAGGACCTCGAGCCCGGCAAGTCGGTCGAGGGCGCTACCTGGGTCGGGCGGGCCGACGCCGAAGCCGAGATCATCGCGTCACGCAAGCGTGCCGAGGCCGCCGGTCATTGACGTTCGAGCACGCCTCCGACTGTTCCGGCTGCCCGGCTGCCCGACTGCCCGGCTGCCCGGCTGCCCGACTGCCCGGTGCCCAGCTGTCGTGCTGCTACGGCTGGACCGCGCCGATGT
>JBOGEK010000343.1:0-3668 GCA_050743645.1 Acidothermaceae bacterium | reverse complement strand
CGGCCCGGTTGCTCGCCGACCTCTACAAGACCGCGGGCGCCGACCGGTTGATGGCGGTCGACCTGCACACCTCGCAGATCCAGGGCTTTTTCGACGGCCCGGTCGACCACCTGTTCGCGCTGCCGCTCCTCGCCGATTACCTCGAGAAAAAGCTCGACACCTCCAGGGTGACGATCGTTTCGCCCGACGCCGGCCGGGTGCGGGTCGCCGAACGCTGGACCGACCGGCTCAGCTCGCCGCTCGCGATCATCCACAAACGGCGCGACCCGATGGTGGCCAACGAGGTCAAGGTGCACGAGGTGGTCGGTGACGTCGCCGGGCGCATCTGCATCCTCGTCGACGACATGATCGACACCGCCGGCACGATCACCAAGGCGGCCGATGCACTGGTCGAGAACGGCGCGGCCGAGGTCGTGGTGGCCGCGACGCACGCCGTACTTTCAGGCCCAGCGGTCGACCGGCTGAAGAACTCACCGATCAGCGAGGTCGTCGTCACCAACACGCTGCCGGTGCCTGATGACCGGCGTTGCGACAAACTCACCGTGCTGACCATCGCCCCCATGCTGGCGCGGGCGATCAGCGAAGTATTCGAAGACGGCTCGGTCACCAGCCTGTTCGACGGAGCCAGCTGATCTCGCCGTCAACGGCCCCGTTCGACCTGCGATTCGCGCTGTGAGTAACAGCGGCTAGACTTGCCGATCGCTGCGCTTTTTGGCCTGCGATAAACCGCACCCTGTTTCCCGCACCATCGCCTGAGGAGAGTTACGCCGTGTCCGAGGTACGCATCAGCGCTGAACCGCGATCCGAGTTCGGCAAGGGTGCCGCCCGCCGCGTGCGCCGCGGGCACAAGGTGCCCGCCGTCCTTTACGGCCATGGCACCCCGCCGCAGCACATCAGCTTGCCGGGCCACGAGTTGATGCTCGCGCTGAAGTCGGCCAACGTGCTCCTTCGCCTCGAAGGCCTCGACGGCGGCAGCGAGCTAGCGCTCCCCAAGGCCGTCCAGCGCGACGCGGTCAGCGGCATGCTCGAGCACGTCGACCTGCTGCTCGTTCGCCTCGGCGAGAAGGTCACGATCGACATTCCGCTGCAGATCGTCGGCAACTTGGTTCCTGACGGTTTCCTCGACCAGCAGCTGGTTTCCCTTTCGATCGAGGCCGAGGCAACGCACATTCCTCAGCAGATCGAGGTCTCGATCGAGGGCCTGCAGATCGGCCAGTCGATCCACGCCAGCGAGGTCGCGTTGCCCGAGGGCTCGTCGCTGCAGACCGATGCCGAGGCTGTCGTCGTCCACATCACGGGCGCCCAGACCGCGCAGCAGTTCGAAGCCGAACTCGCCGAGGTCGAGGCCGAGGCGGGCATCACGCCGACCGCCGCGCCCGAGGCCGAGCCAGAGAGCGAGCCCGCAGGGGCGGCCGAGTCTGCGCCGGAGGCGTGAGCTCCTCGCTCGCGTGACGTGAACCATGCCTGACCGTGCCTAACTATGCCTAACCGGGCCTTGACGATGACTGATCAGGCCTGGCTCGTGGTCGGGCTCGGCAATCCCGGCGAGACCTATGCCCGCAACCGGCACAACGTCGGCTTCATGGTGCTCGACGTGCTCGCCGAACGCGACCGGGCCCGTTTCAAATCGCATCGAGCACGCGCCGACGTCGTCGAAGGCCGACTCGGTGCCGCGCGGGCGGTGCTGGCGAAGCCGCGCACGTACATGAACGAATCGGGCGGCCCGGTCGCTGCCCTCACAAAGTTTTATCGGACGCCGGTCGAGCGGCTGATCGTCGTCCATGACGACCTCGATCTCGGCTTCGGGGTGTTGCGGGTCAAGCAGGGCGGTGGCGACGGTGGCCACAACGGTTTGCGGTCGATCACCAAATCGCTTGGTTCCGGCGATTACCTGCGCGTGCGGGTCGGCATCGGGCGACCGCCGGGGCGGATGGACCCCGCTGACTTCGTGTTGCGCGACTTTGCGGCCGCCGAGCGCGCCGATCTCGCCGTGCATGTCGAACGCGCGGCCGATGCTGTTGAGACCCTGGCGCACGATGGGCTTGCGGCCACCCAGAACCTGTTCAACACGCTGGCAAATTAGGGTCCAACGGCCCGACCTCGGAGCTTGCCCGGCTGCCCGTTCTTACTAGTACCTGGTGCGCGAAGTGCCGTCCGCGAGCGGTGTGGGCGGATTTGTAATTGGCAGTTCTGCCATTAATCCACAGGCTGAGCGCGACTTCTATTTGCGGGTGTTGGCGCATTTCGCGGGAGTCCGCTAACGTGCACGCCGAGAGGGACGGCAACCCGCTGTCCCGCAGTCGAATCGCCCGAAGGGGCGAGCCGGGGACCCACTTCCTGGGGTGAATCGGTGGTTTTTATCACCGTAGGGCAATTCCTACGCCCGAATCCGTCAGCTAACCCGGTAGACGCGAGTAGGAAGTAGGCGGCACAGCTATGCGCTTTTTCTCAACGGTTCGGTGGAGCCCGCAGCGCAGTCGGTCACAACAGCCACTGCTTTAACAACCAACTGCATTCACGAAAACCTTGGCGCCGCATTACCGGCGCTTTCGCGAAGCTCACGCTCCACGGGGAGAACCGAAATGGCGAACGGCAAGCATCATCCACGGCGCTATAAGCAGCGCCACCGACCGAAGCATCTGGTGCCCGGCGCGGCAGCAATGCAGGCCCGCAGGCAAGCCCGCGATTGTGCAGTGGCTGCAACCGGGCTCGTCGTCGTGGCCGCGAGCCTGGCGATGGCGACCGAACCGCGCAGCTTTACCGGCGTCGCCCAGCAGCGCAACGTCACCGCTCTGCCGCTGCCGGCTCCGCGCGTCGAATCGACGCCGTCCGAATCGCCGCACAACGCGGCGGCGAGCGAAGGTTCCGGTGCGGGTTCGGCTGACACAGCGGTCTCGCAGGTTGATGACCCGCAAGCGTCTGCGTCGTTCGCTTGGGCGCAGCTGAGCGACCCAGGTCAGCTGAATCGCGATCTGCGTGCGTCTGCTTCGGCGGAGCCGAAGCATTTACAACAAGCATCCACATCGGCCGAGCCGTCGAAGCGACCCGACGTTCGACCGTCGCAGACGGTCTCGGGCGGGGATGCCGGCCCGGTGGCGGCCGGCGGCGACCACGGCAACCAGGGCGATCAGGGCGAATCGCACTCGTCACCCACGTCGTCGTCCGAGCCGTCCGGGGCCTCCGAGCCGAGCGCGACCCCGACAACGCGGGAGCCCCACCACGAGCCGGCCCACGCTCCGGGCTCAAGCGGCTCAGGTGGCTCAGGTGGCTCGCCCACACCCGCGCCATCGCAGACGCCGCCACCGCCGCCGGCAGCCGGTCCGACGTCGTCGACCACGGGCTGCGTGCCGCATCCGTCGTCCTGCGGCTATCCCGACGCCTCTAACACGGGCGCGCATGGCACGTTGACGCCGTCCGGGCCGATCGACTCAACCACTGACGGCGAGGTCATCGCCAACCTGGCCGTCTCGGGGCACATCACCGTGACGAGCGCGAACGTCACGATCAAGAACGTGCGAATCGTCGGTGACAACAGTCTGGCGGCGATCGACGCGCACGGCGCCACAGGTCCGGTGACGATCGACCACGTCACGATCAGTTACCCCACGGGCGTATCTCCGGGTGCCAACAGCGCGATCCGAGGAGGCAACGGATTTACTGTTTCGAAC
>JBOGEK010000342.1:0-12405 GCA_050743645.1 Acidothermaceae bacterium | reverse complement strand
CCCCTGACGAATCGGTGCGCGCGATGACGGCGCATTCGGCGACGTCGGGCTGCTCGCTGAGCACTCGTTCGATTTCACCGGGTTCGACGCGATAACCGCGTACCTTCACCTGGGTGTCGGCACGGCCGGCGAACAACAAGATGCCGTCGCGCAGCGCGCGAACGAGGTCGCCCGTGCGATATAACCGCTCGCCGTCAACGAACGGCGATGCGATGAAGCGCTGCGCCGTGAGCTCGGGCTGGCCCAGGTAACCCGCCGCGACACCGCCGCCGCCCACGAAAAGCTCACCGACGACGCCGACCGGCACCGGTCGCTGGTGGCGGTCGAGCACGTACGTGCGCACCCGCTGCACCGGACGGCCGATCGGCAACTCGACGACGTCGAGGTCGGCGCGATCGGCTCGCGGGAAGTACGACGTCGCCACGACGGTGGTCTCGGTGGGGCCGTAGGTGTTGACCCACTTCACTCGCTCGCCGACGAGTTCGCGCCATTCGGCATAGACCGCGGGTTGGGCCTTCTCGCCGCCGACGATGACCAGCCGCAGTGACTGTGGCGGTTCGGCACCGCGAACCCGAAGCTCGTGCACCCACTCATGCCAGTAAGCGGTCGGCAGGTCGACAACGCTCACCCGCTCGGATTCGAGCCAGTCGAGCCACTCCTGTCCGGCGATCGAAACGTCGCCAGGTCGGACGACGAGGGTCGCGCCCGCCACCAGAGCGCAGTAGATCTCTTCGACGCTGATGTCGAAGCTCGGCGACGCGAACTGCAGCACGCGGTCGCTGCCGGTGAGTTGGTAGTCGGCAATCGAGGCCGCGACATGGGTGGCCAGATTGCGATGCGTGACGACGACGCCCTTCGGCACCCCGGTAGAGCCCGACGTGTACATCACGTAGGCAGGATCGTCGGGCCCGGTGGTGGCGGCGTCCGCTTGGTTCTCGGTCTGCGTGTCGGTCGCGATGTCGTCGATCAACAGCACGCGGACGCCGTCGGGAACCGCGTCGGCGAGCTGTGCACCGACCCGCTTGGTGGCGAGCAAAACCCGGGCCCCGCTGTCACGAAGCATGAAGGCCAACCGGTCGGCCGGATACTCGGGGTCGAGCGGTACATAGGAGAGTCCGGCCCGCAGCGTGCCGAGGATCGCCGTCACGAAGGCCGCCGACCGCGGCGCGGCGACAGCGACGACGTCGGGTGTCTGCAGCCCGGCCTCGCTTAATGCACGGGCGACCGACCGCGCGCGCCCGGCGAGTTCGCTGCGCGACAGGGTTGCGTCGTCGGCGATGACTGCCGTCGCGGCAGGGTTGGCGTCGGCTTGTGCGTCGACGAGCTGATGCACCGGCATTGGTGGCACGTCGGTGCCGGTGGCGTTCCAGACGTGCAGCTGCTCGTTCAACTCGGCGTCGTCGAGGATGGCCAGCTCTGACACCGGCCGATCGGGCTCGGCGACGGCACTGCCGAGAATTGTCGTGAGGTGGTGGCCGATCTGCGCGATGGTGGCGGTGTCGAAGACGTCGGTGTTGAACTCGAACGACGCATGCAACCGGCCGTCGTGCTCGCCCATGCCGAGTGTGATGTCGAACTTGGCGACGTCGGGATTGTGATCGATCCGCTCGAGCGCTAGACCGCACAACGAATCCCAATCCTCCGCGGCGTTTTGGAGCACGAACATGACCTGGAAGATCGGTGTATGGCTACGGTCGCGGTTCGGTGCGAGTTGCTGGACGACCTCTTTGAACGAGACATCCTGATGCCCGTAGGCCTCGATCGCGGTGTTTCTCACTTGCGCGAGTAGGGCACGAAAGCTCGGGTCTTCGTCGAAGCGGGCCCGCAGCACGACGGTGTTCGTGAAGTACCCGATGAGCGATTCGAGTTCGACCCGCGAGCGACCGGCGATCGGGGTGCCGACGCAGATGTCGTTCTGCCCCGAGTAGCGGTGCAGCACGACGTTGAACGCCGCCAACAAAACCATGAACTGAGTCGAGCGGTGCTCGCGAGCGAGCGCGTTGACCCTCGCGGTCAGTTCTTCGGTGAACCACAGCCGATACCGGTCTCCGCGAAAGGACTGCGTGTGCGGTCGGGGTCGGTCGGTGGGCAGCGGCAAGAGCGCGGGTACGCCGTCGAGTTGGGTTCGCCAGTAGGCCAGTTGCCGCTCTTGCACGCCGCTTTCGAGCCACTGTCGCTGGGATTCCGAGAAATCGGTGTAGCTAACGGCGAGATCCGGGAGGACGGGCTCGCGACCAGCCGTGTAAGCCTCGTAGCAGGTGCTGAGTTCGGCGAAAAAGATTCCCTTGGACCAGCCGTCCCACAAGATGTGGTGGGCGACCAAGACCAGCACGTGCTCCTCGGCTGAAATCCGAATCAGGGTCGTACGAAAGAGCAGCGGAACGGTGAAGTCGAAGGTCCAACGCACCTGCGTTCGCACTTCGGCCGCTAGCGCGCTCTCGCGCACGTCGGGCGGAAGTTCGGAGAGATCGACGTGCTGAAGCGGAACATCGTCGACGTCGTGCACGATCTGCATCGGAGTGCCGTCGGCGGCTTCGAACGTGGTGCGCAACGCCTCGTGCCGCTGCACGATCTTCGTGATCGACCGCTGAAGGGCGGCGGCGTCGAGCGCGCCGCGAATGCGGGTTGTGCGCGAGGAGTTATAGACCCGCGCATTCTCATGGTCGAGTTCGGTGACGAGCCAGAGCAGTTCTTGCACCGGGGACAGCCTGCACGGGCCGTGATCCTGGCGCTTCGCGATCGACGGCGGGGCGGACGTCGGCGTGCCGCTCCGGCCGCCCCCGCGCGCGCTGATCAACCGCCGCTCGAGCAGGGCCCGCTTCTCCGGCGTAAGGGCGCGCACGCGGTTGGTGAGGTCGACTCGCTCGGCTTGGGCAGCTGGCTCGGTCAGGTCGGCTCGCTCGGTCGGGGTGGCGGTGCCGGCTGGGTCGGCTGGATGGGATGCCGCATGACCGGTCGCCCGGGGCTCCACCGTCATCGGTGTCGCACCGGGTCAGTTACTGGACTAGTCGCCAAGGCGCCCACCCTTGTCCTCGCCTCGAAGCCCTCAGAGCTGTCAGGGCCGTCAAGGCCCCATCATGCATTTTGCCAGTCTTCGAGCGGCGACGTGGCGCAACTGGATTCTGGTCCCGGCTATCCTTTGCGGGTGGCCGACATAGGCGAAAGGCTCGCTCGGCTTTCTCCCGAAGAACGTGCCCGCGTGCTGGCGGCCGCGCGCAGGCGGGCAGCGGGCGACGCGCCGCCCACCGCGTCAACTAAGCCCTTCGTGCCGACCATCAAACCTCGCCCACCCGACCTGCCCACGCCGCTCGCGCGTGCCCAGGAGCGATTGTGGTTCCTTCAACTCATGGCGCCCGAGTCAACGGCGTACAACACGGCGGTGGGCGCCTGGTTGCGGGGCACTGTTCAGGTCGAGCTGCTCGAGTCCGCCTTCGATGCTCTGCTGCGACGGCACGAGTCGCTGCGGTCGGTCGTCGTAGGTCCCGACGATGCCCCGAATCAGAAGGCGCTGCCAGAGTGGAAGGTGGCGGTGCCGGTCGAGCAGGCGCCTGCCGACGCGACGTTCGGCGACCCGGCAGACGCGAATCGGCTGACGGAGAGGTTCGTCCAACAGTCGTTCGACCTTCGTCGCGACCTGCTGATCCGCGCAAAGCTCATTCGCTTCGCCCCCGATGCGCACCTGTTGGTGATCGGGGTTCATCACCTCGCCTGCGACGGCCTGTCGATCGACATCTTGTACCGCGATCTGTCGGCGTTGTACGCCGAGCGGGTGACGGGCGCGCCGGCCGATCTGCCGCCGCTCTCCTTTCAGTTCGGCGACTTTGCAGCGTGGGAGCGAAGCGCCGAACAGCACGCGCGACTCGCCGACCATGACCAGTTCTGGGCCGACTACCTGCGCGGCGCGCCACCCGTACTTCCGCTGCCGGTCGACCTGCCAAGGCCGAAGGTCCAGACCTACGCCGGACGCCGGATCGGCTTCGACACGGGCGGCGCCGAGCTGGCGGCGGCACTGCGCGACCTTTGCCGACGCGAGCGGACCACGCCGTACCTCGTGCTGCTCACCGCGTTCGCGGCAACGCTGGGGCGTTGGACCGGCCAGCAAGACTTGGTACTCGGTACTCCTGTCGCCAACCGCGACTATCCGGGCGCCGAGCACATGGTGGCGTTCTTCAACAACACATTGCCTGTGCGGGTGGGCGTGCCCGGCAACCCGACATTGCGCGAGTTGCTCGTCGGCGTTCGGGGCAGCGCCCTTCGGGCCTTCGAACACCAGCAAGTGCCGTTCGAGCGCGTGGTGGAGGTGGCAGCGCCGCCTCGCAGCGCCGCATACAACCCGCTCTTCCAGGTCAACTTCCGAGTGCGTACGCAGCCGCTCGCGGCGCCGAACTTTCCGGGTGTCGCGGCCACGGCCGTTGCATTCGAGGTGGGCTTCTCGCGCTTCGATCTTGCGCTGGAGGCGCACGCCTACGCCGAGCGCGTAGGTGGTTACGTGGAGTACAACACGGCGCTGTTTCACGAAGAAACCGCTGTTGCGGTGGCTGTGGCTTTCGGCGAAACCCTCGCGCGCATGGTCAGCGAACCTGATACTCGATACTTGGACGTTCAACCGGTGCAAAGCGCGGCTCGCCGAACATCGGCGATCCCGCGTACACGGCGCTGACACGCGCTAGCTCATATGCCTAGGGGGGCATTGTTCGCCATGAATGACGACATCGAAACGCCTGCGTTGTCGCGATTCACCGCTGCACCGCAGCAAGAGCGGCTGTGGCTACTCAGCCCGGCCGAGCCCGGCCTGCGGTGCAGTGTCGCGGTGCGGCTGCCCGCCGATTGCGATCTGGCCCGGCTGCCTGAGGTCCTTGCCGCGGCCACCCGCCGTCACGAGGCATTGCGGACGACGTTCGACGTTCCGTCCGGGCTGCGGTTGCCCGAGATGGTTTTGCACGACGAGCTGCCGATGAGTTGGCGCATCGTCGAAGGCGCCGGTAATGACGTTCGATCCGTTGTCACAGGCGAGCTCGCCCGGCCACTCGACCTTTCGGCCGGTCCGCTGGTGAGCGGTGTGCTCGTGCGCAGCGCCGACGCCGATCTCCTCGTGCTCACCGCTCCTTCGCTGGTCGCCGACCAGTACGCCCTCGCCACTGTGGCGAGCGATGCCCTTGCCGAACTGGCGGGCTCGGCGTCGGCCGAGGAGCCGCTGCAGTACGCCGACTTCGCCGCATGGCAGCGTGACCAACTCACCGGTGGCGACGCTTCGGCGCAGGCCGGTCGCGACCAGTGGGCCGCGGTCGGCAGCCAGCCGTTCACCCAGCTGCCGTTCACGCGGTCGCGGCCTGGTCAGGCACCGTACGCCCCGCTCGGCGTCGAAATCGCCGTGCCGGCCGAGGTGCGCGCGGGCCTGGTCGAAGCGGCCGGTCGCTGGCAGGTCGACGAGTCGGTGTTGGGCCTGGTGGCGTGGCAGGCGTTCCTCGCCCGCCATTCGGGCGCCGAACTGGTGACCACCACGCTGGTCGTCGATGGTCGCCACGGCGACGAGCTCAGCGGTGCGGTCGGTGCCTACGCACGGGCATTGCCGATCACCGTGGTCACGGGCGACGATCCAAGCGTCGCCGTCCTCGTCGATCGCACGAAGCGCGCGGTCGCCGAGGCGATGCGCTGGCTCGACGTTGCTCCGCTGCCGCACCCACGGCCCGATGCTCCCGACGCGCTGGCGACCGGTTTCTTGGCTGCACCGGCGGTCTCGGCAGGGGAGTTGTTGCTGTCGGCCGGTTCACCCGAACGCTTCGCCAGCGCGCTGCAATGGGGATCGCGCCCGGTGCTGCAGATCGACCCGCTCGCGCTGCCCGCCGAGTTGGGCGCGACGTTCGCAGCCCGGTTCGGCCGGCTGCTCGAATCCCTCGCATCGGCGTCCGACGACGACACCGTCGGTTCGCTCGCGTTCGTGCCGCAAGCCGAACTCGAAGCGATCAGCGGTTATGCGCGCACACCCGGTGCACTCGTCGAGCCGGGCCACACCATCGTCGACCTGATCGCCAAGCACGTAGCCGAGGCACCCGAGATGCCTGCGGTTTCTGGGGGCGGCCGCTCGATCACGTATGGCGAGCTCGACGCCACCGCCGGCGCATTGGCCGCGCGGCTCAGGGCTGCCGGCGTCGTGCCCGGCGCTGTCGTGGGTTTGCTCGCCAGCCGCAGCGTCGACGCGATTGCCGGCATCGTCGGCATTCTGGCGGCCGGTGCCGCGTACCTGCCGCTCGCCGCCGATCAGCCACAGGCCCGGTTGGCGCAGCAACTCGAGCAGGCGGGCAGCACGCTCGTCGTGGTCGAAGCTGCGGTCGCCGACCGGCTGCCGACCGGCGTCCGGACGGTCCCGCTCACCGGCGAAGCAGGCCAGGGCGCGACCGGAGCGACTGTCGCGTCGGGCGCCGCCTCGACGTCCGATCTGGCGTACGTGATCTTCACCTCCGGGTCGACCGGCGTGCCCAAGGGCGTCGGTGTCACGCACGCCAACGTCGTCCACTATGCGAGTGGATTACTCGACCGGCTCGGCAGCAGTAGCAGCAGGCGACGCTTCGGGCTGGCGTCGTCCATCACCACCGACCTCGGTAACACGAGCATCTTCGGTGCGCTGGCGGGCGGGGGCTGCGTCCACGTCTTCCCGTCGGAGGCGGTGCTCGATGCCGACCTGCTGGCGCGCGATCTCGCCGAGCACCCGCTCGACGTCCTCAAAATCACGCCTTCGCACCTGTCCGCATTGCTGCGTCAGGACGCCGGTCCATCCTTGCTGCCGAGCGAGGCGCTGCTTCTCGGCGGCGAGGCTTTGAGCTGGAGCCTGCTCGAACGCGTACGCCAAAGCGGAACGTGCCGGGTCTTCAACCACTACGGTCCGACCGAGTCGACCGTCGGTGCGCTGATGTTCGACGCTGACGCCGAAACCGCAGGCGCCACCGCGTGGCAACCCGCCACTGTGCCGATCGGTCGGCCGATGCCGGGAGTCGCGATCCGGATCGTCGACGCAAGCGGCGCGCAACAGCCGGTCGGCGTGGCCGGCGAGCTGCTGATCGGTGGTGCCGGAGTCGCGGCGGGCTACGTCAACGACCCCGACGTGACTGCCCAGAAATTCCCGACCGATTCCGAGGGCAGGAGCTATCGCACTGGCGACCTGGCCCGGCTGCTGCCCGGTGGCATCGTCGAGTTTCTCGGTCGCGCCGACCGGCAGGTGAAGGTCCGCGGATACCGCGTCGAGCCCGCCGAGATCGAAGCAGTGCTCCAGCAGCACCCGGGCGTCGGACAGGCGGCGGTCATCGACCTCGTCGGTGCATCCGGTGACACGGTGCTGGCGGCGTACGTCGTCGCCAGCGGTCAGGCCTCAGCAGCTGTGGCAGCCGATGTATTGCTCGCATTCGCTCGCGAGCGGTTGCCCGAGCACATGGTGCCCTCGAGCGTGACGACGATTCCGGCCATCCCCTTGCTCGCCAGCGGAAAGCTCGATCGAGCGGCCTTGCCGGATCCCGCCAGCCAGGCAGCTTCTGATGCCGCCTACGTCGCGCCGAGAGACGCCGACGAAGAATCGATCGCCGCCATTTGGGCCGAGGTGTTGGGGCTCGAGCGCGTGAGCATCGAAGACGACTTCTTCGCCTTGGGCGGCCATTCGTTGCTCGGCACTCAGGTTTTGGTGCGTATCCGCAAGACGTTCGGCGTCGACGTGCCGATGTACGCGATGTTCACGGCGCCGACTGTGGCGTCGCTCGCCGGCGAAGTCCGAGCCCTGCGCGGCGAGTTCGCCGACGTCGACGAGGAGCTGCTAGCCGAGTTGGCGGCGATGTCCGACGACGAAGCCCGCGAATTGCTTGGTGAGCTTGGCGCGCAAGACAGTGTGCCTGGCGACAACGACGAGGCCACGGGTGATGCATGAGCACGTCGGTGAAAGCTGCCGTGCGCAACCTCAATCCCGCGTTGTACGAGCGGGCTCGGCGGCGGGTGCAGCGAACATCATGGGCTGTTCCGACGCGCCTCGGCATGCAACGCATGCCACCCGCCTTCATGCTCGCCGGCTTCGTCAAGGCAGGCACGACCACCTTGTTCGATCGGCTGGCCGCCCATCCTGACGTCTTGCCGCCGAGGCACCGGTTACTTCACTACTTCAGCTATGAATACGAACGCGGCGGCAAGTGGTACACCGAGCAATTTCCCGCCGTAGCACGGGCGCGCACGCAAGCGGTATTGCGCCAGCGACGGCCGATTACCGGCGAGGGAAGCCCTTCGTACGCCGATCATCCGCTCGCGCCACAACGCGTGCACGCTGATTTTCCCGACGTCCGGCTGATCTTTCTCCTGCGCAATCCGATCGAGCGGGCATATTCGCACTACAACATGAGCCGCCGCGACGGCGAAGAGCCGTTGGAGACTTTCGAAGAAGCTGTCGACGCGGAGGAAGGCCGTCTCGCCGGCGAGTTCGAGCGCGTCTTGGAGCAACCTAACTACCGCGCCTTCAACCTATCGACGTATTCGTACCTGACGCGTGGGCGGTACGCCGAGCACGTGAACCGCTGGCTTGCAGTGTTTCCGCGCGAACAAGTATTGCTGCTCACGACCGAGGAGCTCACTCAAAGCTGGGCCGAGACCATGGGGCGGTGTTGGGGCTTTCTCGGTTTGCGAGATATCGACTCGGGGCCCGTGCAGCGTCTCAACAGCGCCTCGTACTCAAGCATGAATCCCGCAACGCGTGAGCGCCTCCGTGAGTATTTCGCGCCGCACAACGTCGAGACCGCGAAGCTGCTCGGACGCGACCCGGGCTGGCAATAAACAACCCGACCCCTTGGGTCAGGCGTCGAGATATCGCTGCAGTGTCGTGGCCAGATCTTTGACAAATGGTTCGCGCATCACATCACGGTTAGTCATGTGGTCGCCGGGGAGTTCTTCGACGATCAGATTGTCGACGACGGGGATCCAGCCGAGCGTCGGATCATCGGCGTAGAGCCCGGTACCTTCGAACAACACCAAGCGCCCGGCGAATTTCTCAGGGCGATAAGCCTGTTCGGCCCAGTGGTTACTCCATCCGAAGAAGTCATCGCGCACGCGCTCGGGAACGTTCATATGCAGTCGTCGGATCGAGCTGTACAGCCAACGGCGGCGCTTGCGCAGCAGCGCACGCTTTTGAGCCCCGAGAAAGCGGCGGAGCGCGCTTCGGTGAATAGTTGTGGCGGGCGCCTCGCCGTTGTTGATTTCGTCGTCGTCGTGCACTTGTTTGCGTTGGTAGTAGACGTCGCGGAGGTAATCGGCTGAGGGGCCGTTGATTGCCCCGAGGAAGGCGACCTCTTCACCCGCTCGGCGCAACTGATGTGCCATCTCGAACGCGACGAGGCCGCCGAAGCAGTAACCGAGCAGGTGATAGGGCCCTTGCGGCTGCACGTCGCGCAATTCTTCGAGGTAGGTGGCAGCCATCTCTTCGACCCGCCCTTGCGGCGTGCTGTCGCCGTACAGGCCACGTTGCTGCAGGCCGTAAAACGGTTGCTCGGGGTCGAGGAACTGCGACAGCGGGTGGAAATGCAGGATTGTTCCGTAGCCGCCGTGAATACCGAACAACGGCTGCCGGCTACCCGAGGTTTTGATCGGAACGAGTGAGCGCCATCTCGTGTCGCGCGCCGCCGAGCCTTGGTCGACAAGTTTGGCAAGCGCCTCGATGGTCGGTGCTTGGAAGACAGGGGCGATCGGAAGCTTCGTGCCAAGGTCTTGCTCGATACGGGCGAACAGCCGCGCGGCTGCGAGTGATGTCGCACCCAGCTCGAAGAAGTTGTCGTGGATGCCGATGTCGGGCACGTTCAGGATCTCGCGCCAGATCTCGGCGAGTTTGCGCTCGGTCGGCGTGCGGGGCGGAACGCCTTGGCGCTGCCTTCGCTGTTGATCGGGGGCCTCAGCTGCGACCGCCGGAAGCGATTTGCGGTCAATCTTGCCGCTCGGCGTGAGCGGGAAGCGTTCGAGCACGATTATGCGCGACGGAACCATGTAAGCGGGCAGCTCACGAGCGACCATGGCGCGCACCCTGGCAGTGTCGACAGGTTCGGTGCCTGCTGCGGTCACGTAGGCAACGAGGGTTGCATCCGTCGCCGCCTCGCGCTGGACGGTACAGACGGCAGCTCCGACTGAATCGTCGCGAGACAGAACGGCCTCGATCTCGCCGAGTTCTACGCGGTAGCCGCGAACCTTGACTTGGTCATCGGCCCGCCCGATGAAGTCGATCTCGCCGTCGTCTCGGACACGGACCTGGTCGCCGGTGCGGTAGTAGCGCTCACCCTCGCGTTCGATGAAACGCTCGGCTGTGAGTTCGGGCCGATTGAGATAGCCGTGCGCGAGCACGGGGCCGCCGATACACAACTCGCCGGGTTCGCCCGGGACGACGGGCCGGCCGGCCTCATCACAGATCTCGATGACAGCCTTCTGGATGGCGTGCCCGATGGGCGGGCGGTCCGGCCACGCGGCCGGATCGCCGTTCAGCGTGTACGACGTGACAACGTGGCTCTCGGTCGGCCCGTATTGATTGACGAGCTGGCTGCCGCTCGGTGCGCCCGCGAACAGGCCACGGATCGCCGACGTCACCTGCAGCGCCTCGCCAGCCGTGATGACCTCGCGAAGTCGCAGCGACAGCTCCGGCCGCCGCGAAGCGGCCTCGGCTATTTGCTCGAGTGCTACGAACGGGAGGAATAGCCGCTCGACGCCCGCCGAGGCGATCAGGTCGAGCAGCTGGTCGGGGTCTCGCCTGCGGATCTCGTCGACAATGACCAGGGTGCCGCCGGCGGCGAGCGTGGCGAACGTGTCTTGGAATCCGACGTCGAAGCTCAGCGAAGCGAACTGGAGCGTGCGTGCACGGGCCGGGGCGGCGAATTCCGTAAGCTGCCAATCGAGCAGGTTGCAGAGCGGGCGATGCGGCATTATCACCCCCTTCGGCCGACCGGTCGATCCCGAGGTGTAGATCACGTAGGCGACGCGCTCGGGGTCGCTATCCACGAGCGGGGCATCCATCTCGGCCCCGGCTGGCGCTGGCGTCACTTGTTCGAGGAGCAGAACGGCACCGGCGAATTGGGGCGCGGCGGTGCCGAGTGCCGCTTGGGTCACAAGGGCGGCCGGCTTTGCGTCGTCGAGCATGAAACGCAGGCGGTCCGGCGGATAGGTGGGGTCGAGCGGCAGATAACCCGCGCCCGCCTCGAGAATCCCGACGACTCCGGCGATCAGATCGATCGAACGATCAGCCGAGATCGCGACGACGTCTCCGGTGCAGACCCCGAGGGTGCGCAGCCTTGTCGCGATTGCTCGCGCCTTTTCGATGAGCGCCGAGTAGGTCAGCCGCTGGTCACCGTGCTCGACGGCAATGGCGTCAGGTTGCGCGGTTGCCGCTGCGCGAACGAACTCCATGACCGACTGACGGGCGACTTCCGGTCTGTTTCCCCGTACGCCGCTTGGTTCTTGGCGTGGCACGCGCCCCTCCTCGCCGCTGTGCTCGCTCGTCAGGATAGCCCGGCCACGTAGTGCGCGGAGGGACTTTCGAACGAGCTGCGAAATCGCAGAAACGCCGTTATGAGCCCGCTTCTTGCGTTGTCTCGAATCATCAGGCCGGTCGAAGAGCAAAGACCACGGCGACTGCCCGGCTGCTGCTGCCGCTGATGGTGGCGCTGATCGGCCCGGTTGCTCCCGCTGTCGTTTGCGTCGCGTCGAAGACGTAAATGTGCGGGTCGGTCGATCCACCGGTTGACGAGATGGTGAATCGCTGGGTGAACCCAGTGGGTGCGTTGGTGACAGTGTTGGCTTGCCCGGACACGACGAGCACGTAGACAAGGGTGCAGCCGTTGACGTCGGTGGTCAGGCCAGGCGCCGTGGTGGTGTCCGTGTCGCTGGTGGCCGTGCCGTCGAACGGGTTGGCGGTGTCGACGCCCGAGTAGTCGAGCACGCCGAGTGAGAGGTACGTGAACGGCGAGTTCGACCACGTATAGGTCGCACCGCCGTCCTGAGCTGCCGTGCGGTGGTCGATCACGGCGCGCATGTCGGTCGAGATCGAGCCGGAGGCGACGTCGACATCGGGTGTGCTCGGCCAGCCAGCGGGCGTGGACCAGTTGACCCGTGAGCCCTTGGCATCGCCGAGTACCGACAGGAGAAAGTCGCCATCGGTGATGCTCGGGACCAGCGTCGTGCTGATGCCGCCGGAGTTGTTGCGAAACGCTGATCCGGCGACTTGGACGAATGAGATGGACGACGTGGTGGCGGTCGGGGTGACCGGGTTCGACGGTGTTGAGTCGGTCGAGTTACCGATCGCGTTGGTGGCGTGCACGGTGAACGTGTAGCTGGTGCCGTTGGTCAGGCCGCTGATGGTCGCGGTGGTCGCCGACGCGGCGGTGGTGACGGTGGCGCCGCCTGGTGTGG
>JBOGEK010000341.1:0-3052 GCA_050743645.1 Acidothermaceae bacterium | reverse complement strand
TCGACATGATCGTGCAGAACGTGTCGTCGGTTGCCACCGGTCGCACCGACATCACGTTCACGCTGCCGACGTCCGACCTGACTGTGGCGGTCGAGGCGCTCACTAAGGCGCAGGGGCAGATCGGCTTCGAGTCGCTGCAGTCCGACGACCAGATCGGCAAGGTGTCACTGATTGGTGCGGGCATGCGCACGCATCCGGGCGTGACGGCGAAGTTCTTGTCGTCGCTGGCCGATGCAGGTATCAACGTCGAGATGATTTCGACATCGCAGATCCGCATCTCCGTCGTGGTGCGCGAAGACGAACTACCGGCGGCCGTCGCTGCGTTGCACAGTGCGTTCGAACTCGACGACCCGAACGGCCCCGCGACAGTTTATGGAGGTACCGGCCGATGAACAGCGGTCTGCGGATCGGCGTCGTCGGCGCCACCGGCCAGGTTGGCGCCGTGATGCGGCGAATCTTGGCGGAGCGGCAGTTCCCCGTTGCACAGCTGCGGTTCTTCGCCTCGGCCCGGTCGGCCGGCACGACGTTGCCGTGGGATGGCGGCGAGATCGTCGTCGAAGACGCCGCCGTTGCCGACCCCGCCGGCCTCGACATCGCGTTGTTCTCCGCCGGTGGCGCGACCTCCCGCGCGCTGGCGCCGAAGTTCGCCGCCGCAGGTGTGATCGTGATTGACAACTCGTCGGCGTGGCTGATGGACCCCGACGTGCCGCTGGTCGTGAGCGAGGTCAACCCCGAGGCCCTGCGTGACGCACGCAAAGGCATCATCGCCAACCCGAACTGCACCACGATGGCGGCGATGCCTGTGCTGAAGCCGCTGCACGACGATGCGGGCCTGGTGCGACTGGTCGTCAGCACCTACCAGGCGGTTTCGGGCAGTGGGCTGGCCGGCGTCGACGAACTCGACAAGCAAGTTCGGCAGGTGGTCGATCGGGCTGCCGAACTCACCCACGACGGGTCGGCGGTCGAGTTTCCGGCCCCGGTTCAGTACGTGCGGCCGATCGCGTTCAACGTGGTGCCGCTCGCCGGCTCGATCGTCGACGACGGCGAGTTCGAGACCGACGAAGAAAAGAAGCTGCGTAACGAGAGTCGCAAGATTCTCGGCGTGCCGTCGCTTCTCGTGTCGGGCACCTGCGTGCGGGTGCCGGTGTTTTCGGGGCACTCGCTGTCGATCAACGCGGAGTTCTCGCGCCCGCTGACAGTCGCGCGCGCACTCGAGTTACTCGGCTCGGCGCCCGGCGTCGTGGTGACCGACGTGCCGAACCCCTTGCAGGCGGCCGGGGTCGACCCGAGCTACGTCGGGCGGGTTCGTCAAGATCCCGGCGTTCCCGACGCGCGCGGCCTCGCGCTGTTCGTCAGCAACGACAACCTGCGCAAGGGCGCGGCACTCAACGCAGTGCAGATCGCTGAACTGATCGCGGCCGGTCGCTAGTTGTCGTCGTCCGCCTCGATGTCGAGGTCGTTGTCTGCCTCGATGTCGAGGTGGGCGTCGGGATCGATTCCCGGTCGGCATCGCTGTTCGAGGTAATCCCGCACCATGCGTTCGCGTCGCGCGTCGCGTCGCCATCGTGCGCGGTCGAACGTGAATTGAGGCTCGCGGCCTTGAAACATCGGCCAACCGTCACCCCACCAACCGAAGCGCGCGGCTCGAACGTCGAGATGAGCCGGAAACCGGCGTCCGGATCGGTCCCTTGGCTCACCGTCGGACGCGATGGACTCGGAGGCGAACTCGTAGGAGTCGCCAACGAAGACTGCGAGGCGCAACCCGCACGCCTGTAACGCGCGATCGAGGTGCTGGACCCGGGCATGTGCTGGTTCACTCTCAAGCCGCGCAATCACCCACGGTGATAGACCGGCAGCCTCGGCAAGTTCGCGCTGGCTGAAATCGGCGTGCAATCGCGCCGCGCGAAGATACGCATCGGTTTGGAAATCGTCCACGCACACAAGCATCGTCGTGTCGGACGGCCGGTCGTCGGCGCCGCAGCCGCGATGTGGAAACGCCGCTCGCCGACTGTGGACAACACTACGGACGTTGCGCGTCGGTTCCGCGCCCGACCGCTAGGCGTCGTCTTCGCCGCTCCGCACTCCGCCGCTCCGCACTCCGCCGCTCCGCCGCCGTGGCCTCTCGTCGCGCTGCCCGGCGTGCATTCCGGTCGTGCCGCTCCGCCTGGCCGGAATCCGACCTGGCTGCGATTTGGCTGCGATTTGGCTGCGATCTGCCCGAGATGCGAATCATGTCGGGTCCTAGTGAGAAGACTTTGCTCTGCTGCGTATACGCAGCAGAGCAAAGCGTCTCGACAAGGGGTCTTGGTCCGCGAGGGAAGGCGGTTCGCAAGGCAGCGGGGGAGCCGGTACCGAACTCAGTCGATTGAGAGCTGGCCGGTTCGGCGCTGGCCGGTTCGGGCGCTGGCCGGGCGAACGGTTAGCCTCGGCTGCCGACTCCGACCCAGCGACGGGCGAAGGACAGCTCCGCCTCGACCTGGCGAATCCGCTCTTCGACGACGAGCGAACCGTGTCCGGCGTCGAACCGGTACACCTCGTGGAGCGCGCCGCGTGCCGACAGTCGCGCCAAGTAATTGTCGATCTGTCTGATCGGACACCGCGGGTCGTTGGCGCCCGCGAGCACCAGTACCGGGGCTCTGACGTCGTCCACATACGTGATGGGTGACGAGCGGCGGTAACTGTCGGGCATCTCGTCGGGGGGCCCTCCGAAGAGCGAGCGATCGAATGCCCGCAGCGCCTCCATCTCGTCTTCGTACGCCGCGATGTAGTCGGCGACCGGCACCCCGGCGACGCCGACAGACCACGACTCCGGCCGAACTCCGAGGCCGAGCAAGGTCAGGTAACCGCCCCATGACGCACCCGCGAGCACGATCTTTTCGGCGTCCGCCGTGCCGTTCTCGACGGCCCAGTCACGCACGGCGGCGATGTCTTCAAGTTCGGTGAGCCCGACTCGCTTCTCGATCGCGTCGCGCCACGCCGACCCGTAACCGGTCGATCCGCGGTAGTTCACCCGGATGACCGCGAAGCCAGCATCGACCCAGGCCGCGACGCC
>JBOGEK010000340.1:0-2491 GCA_050743645.1 Acidothermaceae bacterium | reverse complement strand
CAACGTCGACAGGGACGCCGCGAAGGCCGACGAGTGCCGCAAGTTGGTCGAGCCACTTCGCGATGCCTGGCACGGGGCGGCCGCGCAACTCATGGCGCAGGCCGGCTAATCATGGCCACCAGCTGGTCCGAGGTACTCGACCTCTACGGACGTGCGCTGCTTGACTTCGACGCCGCTCTCGGTACCGGCGACCCTGCGCACGCTAGCTTCGAGTTCAAGCTGCCCAGCGACCTCGGTCCGTTACCTCCCGAACTCGCCGACGTGGCGGCGAACGTCGCCGCGCTTTCGGCGGACGTCGAGCGGCACGTGCGCGAGGCGATGGACGAGACCGCACACGAGCAGGCCGCCGTCACCCGGGCCCGATCGCTCGCCGCGCGCGAACGCCGGCAGGCGAAGTTCATCGACGTAAACAGCTGATCTGAGTTCGGCTTTTTCCTCAGTACACGGGGCGCTCGGCCGATGTGACGGCTGAGCAAGGATCGCTCACAAAACTCGCCATGGATCGGCGACCCGAGAACGAGAGTTCTTTTTCGGGAGGGCTGATCCGGTGTTCGACGATCTCACCACGACCGCGCTGAGCGTCGCGGCTGCGGGCATGTCTGCGCGCCAGCGCGCGACGGCCGACAACATCTCGAACATCAACACGCCGAACTATCTGGCCAAGCGAGTCTCGTTCGAAGCAAGTCTCCAGTCGGCCATCAACGCCGGCAACCCCGCAGCGGCGAACATCACGACGCAGACCTCGCTTGAGCCGACCGAGACCAACGGCAACAACGTCAATCTCGACGAAGAGACCGTCTCGATCACCGACACCGGGTTGAAGTACCAGACCGACATCGAGGCGCTCACCACGAAGTTCCAGTTGCTCAAGACCTCCATCGGGAATGCCTGATGGCCGGGCTATTCGACACCATCGGCATTTCGGGGACCGGCCTCACGGTCGACCGCAAGTGGATGGACGCGATCGCCGACAACCTGAGCAACGCCAACGACACCGTTCCCGGTGACAAGCCGGTCTTCGCAGAACGCTACGTCGAAGCGCAGTCGGCGCCGGGTGGCGGCACCGAAGTGGTCGGCATTCGGTACGGGTCGAGCACCGGCATCGCGTCGTACGACCCGCAGAACCCACAGGCCGATGCGAAGGGTTACGTGCGGCACGCCGACGTCGACATGAGCGGTCAGATGACGCAAATGATTATGGCGCAGCGCGGATACGAGGCGAACCTGCAGATGATCAGCAGGGCCACTGACGCGTACCAGCAAGCGCTACAGCTCGGGAAGTGAGCGCGGGCATGTCAGGGATTCCCCCGATCGCCGCGGCGGCCGGTATTCAGCCGATCTCGATGACGCCGCCGGTGTCAGCGCCTGGTGCTACGGACGGCGCCGGCTTCGGCAACATCTTGACGCAGGGCATCGACTCGCTGCAGAAAACCCAAGCGACGGCGGACAACTTGGCCACGCAGGCTGCGACCGGTTCGTTGGCCGACGTGACGCAGTACATGATCGCGTCGAACGAAGCGTCTATCGCGACCCAGCTCACCACCGCCGTTCGCGACAAGGCCGTGGCGGCGTTCACCTCCATCATGAATATGCAGATGTGACGCCTCGATGAACTTCAACGTCAAGAATGGTCTCGATCGCGGCCGCGCGATTCTCGCCGATTTCACGGCGGGGCAGAAAACGGTAACGGTGTTGGTGGTCGTCGGCCTGCTGGTCGGCGGCTATCTCTTCAGCTCATGGGCATCGAAACCGACGTACACGCCGCTGTTTTCGAACCTCGCGGCCACGGATGCGAGCGCCATCACCGACAAGCTCACGGCATCGAAAGAACCCTTCAAGTTGGCGGACGGCGGGGGCACGATCATGGTGCCGCAAAAGGACGTCTACCAGCTGCGCCTCGACATGGCGAAGAACAACCTCCCGGCCAGCGGGCAGAGTGGGTTCTCGTTGCTCGACAAGGGCGGCATCACGACCTCGCAGTTCCAGCAAAACGTCGAGTACCAGCAGGCGCTCGAAGGCGAACTCGTCAAGACGATCGAGTCGATCGACGGCGTCAGTGCGGCCGTGGTCAACCTGGTGCTGCCGAGCGACGACGTGTTCTCCGACGACTCGAAGAAGTCGACCGCTTCCGTGCTGGTCACCAACGATCCGAGCAAACCCCTTTCCGCAGGCCAGGTTCAGGCCATCGTGCACCTGGTTGCATCCAGCGTGGAGGGACTCGACCCGAACGACGTGACAGTTGCCGACTCGCAAGGCAACGTACTGTCGGCACCCGGGGTCAACGGAACGCTTTCTGGCGCGAGCAGCATGCAGGACCAGCAAACGGCCGCGTACGAGCAGCGCGTTTCGAATGCCGTCCAGGCTCTTTTGGTGCCATTGGTCGGCGCCGGGCATGCGCAGGTGCAGGTTAATGCGACTCTGAACTTCGACTCGCAGCAGACGACGTCGGAGCAGTACGTGCAGCCGAGCCCGGGCACCACGCCGATCCCGC
>JBOGEK010000339.1:0-2727 GCA_050743645.1 Acidothermaceae bacterium | reverse complement strand
CACCGGCCCCGAGCTCGACAACCCCTACTTTTTCCTACCAACGAAGGGCCCGATCAACGGATCGCTCTGGCACCGGCTCACCGTGCACGTGAAGTACGACGGCCCATTCGGGTTGACCGGCGGGCCTACGGGCGGTGCGGTCGGCCGGTTGATCTGGTATTTGCAGACCGACAAGGGCCGCGACGATCAGAACCTGCAGGATCTCGTGCTGTATCCGGGCTGGAACACGATCACGGTCGACCTGGCCACCAACCCGTCGTCCGCAATTACGGATGACACCCAAAAAGCGAGACGGATCGGCTGGGCCGGTCAGCTGATCGAAAGCTTGCGCTGGGATCCGAACGAGGACGTGTCGCATCGCGTCTGGTACGTCGATTCGATCCGGCTGGCGGGTGACCCGGTGTCGCACGGCGGAGCGGACATGACCTTCCACGACCCGGGCCTGGTGGCAGGCGAGACCGCGACGGCATATCTGACGACAAGCCGGTTCGGCACCGACACCGTCGGCACCTCGCAGACGATGGCCGTCAAGGCAGGCGCGAACAAACTGCACATCTCGTCGGTGCCCGGACTCGGCGGTCGCGAATGCTGGGTGCGTGTCGTTGTCACATCGGCGAACGGTACGGCGACCCAGTGGTCGACGGGTCCCGTAAAGGTGGTGTCCTGACGTGGGCGGCCAAGGTTCCGAACGGCCGCGACAAGGGGAACCGCGTCACGGCCGCGCGATACTCGCCTTACTCGACGAGTGAAATGTCCGATGAACGGTTAGTCTCCGCCTGTGCCTACGCTGAGATCTCGAACGTGAAACCGAGCCGCCCGAGCCAGCTGGGCCGCCGACGCTTGGTCGCCGCCACAGCCGCCATCTCCGTCGTCTCGATGTGGACGGCGGCGGTCGGTGTCGTCTCGAACGGGTCATCGAGTTCGGCCGCTGTGACGATCAGCGCAGTGCCGGCGAGCGCCACGAGCGTGCCCGCCGCGCCTGACTTCGCGACGACCGCGTTCGCCGATCCGTGGGATTACAGCAATACCGATGACATCCACTTCGAGGAACCGCCGCAGGCGAACTCCGTGCTGTGGCACGGGCTTTTCGGCTACGACACGGCCGGCACCTACCCGTGGTTCGACCCGCTGCCCTACTTCCCGGGCTCGCTTTCGCAAGAGCGTGACGGGCCCACGCATCCGATCGACGCCGACTACTACACCCGCGTTGCGTTCTACATGTATTCGTCGCAGTCCGGCTACGGCGGTGTCTCGTGGAGCACCTGCGACTGGTCGAAAAACGCTTCTTGCCAAGGACAAATGGGCTTCGCAACCTATGCGGGTTGGCATCTGTACGTGCTGACTCCCAAGCCCGACCAGATGACGATGCCCGCCGCGTGGTCCGGAAAATTGTTGTCGCTGCGGGTAATTCCGATCGCGGCGAAGCCCGGAACGCACATCGTCGTCGACTGGTTGCGCGTGTTTCACCCGGCCGCCGCTCCGGTGAATTTCACCGTGCCGGTACCGACTCCCGGTCAGTCCGTGACGATCATGTTGAAGGCAACCGGCCACCAGTCGTTCACCGTGCCGATCGAGAGCGTGCGCACCAGCGGCCCGACGGTGTCGATCAACTTCGACTACTCGCCATGCCCGCCTGACTCGTACCAGCTCTACGCCATCGGGCCGCACGGCGCCATCGGCGCCGCGTCGTCCGCCCTGAATGTGACGACGCCACCGACGCCCGTTGTCGACTCCCCAAACGCAGCGGGCGCAGGTGACCTCGCCGCGCAGACCATCGGCCATCCTTGGGATTTCTCGTCGATGTCGTCGGTCGGGCCGCATGCCAACGTAACGGGACTGTCGATCCTGCCCGGTGGGGTGCTGCGCGGACAGAACACCGGGCCTGAGATCAACAACCCCTACATTTACCTTCCGCTGAGCGGCGGATTCAGCGGCAGTGACTGGCACCACTTGACCGTGCGGGTGAAATACGACGGACCGTTCGGCGTCACCGGCGGCGCAACGGGCGGCGCAGTTGGTCGACTGATTTGGTACAACGCGTCCGACCTCCAGCGCGACGACCAGAACATCCTGCCGATCATCTTGTATCCAGGGTGGAACACCGTGACCGCCGACCTCGCGACGTCGCCGCCGACCGCAATCGTCGACCCGACCCAGCAGGCTTCGCGAATCGGCTGGGCGGGCCAAACGATCACCAAGCTGCGGTGGGATCCGAACGAGGACGAGTCGGGTCGCGTGTGGTACATCGACTCAATCCGGATCGCCGGGGATCCTGTTGGTTATGGCGGTGCCACGATCACATTCCACGACCCCAACGCGATCGCGGGTGAAACGGCCACGGCGTACCTGACCACGAGCCGATTCGGCACCGACAACGTCGGCAGCTCCTACACGGTGCCGGTCAAGGCCGGCAGCAACTCGTTGCACGTCTTCTCGGTCCACGGCCTCGGTGGCCGTGAATGCTGGGTGCGTATCGTCGTCAACTCTGCGAACGGCACGGCGACACAATGGTCGTCAGGCCCGATCCGCATCGTGTCGTAGCTGGGCCGCGCACCCAGCCGACGCAAAACCGGCTCAGCCGCAGACTGCTCCCTGCTGATGCGTCCGCCGCCTGCGGCCGAGCAAAACCGGCTCAGCCGCAGACTGCTCCTTGAGCTGCTGATCCCACCAACTTGCGGTACTTCGCCAGGACGCCGGTCGTGTACTTCGGTGGGAGCGGTTGCCAAT
>JBOGEK010000338.1:0-11068 GCA_050743645.1 Acidothermaceae bacterium | reverse complement strand
GCACCGGCCGCCGCGCCGCCGCCCGCTCGACCCCATCGGCGCGCGCGCACCGGCTGGGGCTGGTACCCGGGCGGCGGGTAATTCGAGGGCGACGCGAAGTTGGACGGCGGCCCGTAGCTCGCCGGTGGTACGGCCACGTTGGACGGCGGCCCGTAGCTCGCCGGCGGGAAATTGGACGGCGGACCGTAATTCGCGGGCGGCGGGTAATCCGCCGGCGGGCCGTCGGGCGCAGGCGGGCCATAGCCGGCTGGCGGCGCGACGTCAGCCGGCGGCGCGAAGTAGTCGGTCGCTGGTTGCCCCGTCGCCCGAAAGTCGCCGGACGGCGTGGCATCGAGACCGGACAGATCTTCGCTGTCGTGGTCGCTCATCGCTTGGCGGCACCCGTCGTCCGTCGTCAAAATTCTGGTCAGGTAGCAGTGTAAGTAGTTAACGGCACGCCGCGCCGCTACCTTGATCGCCCGGGTGGCAGCAGGTTTGCTGGTGGCGACCCATAAAACGGCTGGAGAAGTGGGGTGTCGATGCCTGACTTCGTCGTGGCGATCGACCAAGGCACGACGAGCACGCGGTGCATGGTCTTCGACCACGCCGGTGCAGAGGTCGCGCGCCATCAACTCGAGCACACCCAACTGCTACCGCGCGAGGGCTGGGTCGAGCATGATCCGACCGAAATCTGGGAGCGCACCCGCGCAGTTGTCGAGACAGCCTTGCGCAAGGCAAACCTGACGTCGTCCGACCTGGTTGCGGTAGGCATTACCAACCAGCGCGAGACGACCATCGTGTGGGATCGCCGCACCGGCCGGCCGTACGCCAATGCGATCGTGTGGCAGGACACCCGCACCGACCGCATCACGGCCGCGTTGACTGCATCGGGTGCTGGCGACGTGATCAAAGACAAGACGGGAGTGCCGCCGGCTACGTACTTTTCGGCCGCGAAACTGCAATGGATTCTCGACAACGTCGACGGTGTGCGAGCTGCTGCGACGCGTGGCGACGCGCTGTTCGGAACCGTCGACAGCTGGTTGCTCTGGAACCTCACCGGCGGAGCATCGGGCGGCATCCATGCCACCGACCCCACGAACGCGAGCCGCACCATGTTGATGAACCTAGAAACACTGCAATGGGACGACGAACTGCTGGCACTTTTCACTATTCCACCTGAAATGCTTCCGACGATCAGGCCGTCGTCGCAGGTGTTTGGGCACACGCTGACGAGCGGCCCGTTCGGCGGCGAGGTGCCGATCGCGAGCGTGCTCGGTGACCAGCAGGCCGCGATGGTCGGGCAGCTGTGTTTCACCTCGGGTGAAGCCAAGAATACCTATGGCACAGGCAGTTTCTTATTGCTGAACACCGGCTCGCAGATCGTCAGGTCGAAGCATGGCCTGCTGACGACGGTTGCGAATCGTCTAGCGGACGAACCCGCGCACTTTGCACTCGAAGGCTCGATTGCGGTGACGGGTGCGGCCGTTCAATGGTTGCGCGACCAGCTGGGCATCATCTCCGGCGCCGCCCAAAGCGAAGCGCTTGCGCGGCAAGTTGACGACACGGCCGGTGTCTACTTCGTGCCCGCGTTTTCGGGATTGTTCGCGCCTTATTGGCGAAGCGACGCTCGTGGTGCGATCGTCGGGCTCTCCAGATTTCACACCAATGCCCACCTGGCGCGAGCCACTCTCGAAGCCATCGGCTATCAGACCCGCGATGTCGTCGAGGCGATGTACGACGACACCGCTACTCCACTGCAAGAGCTGCGTGTCGACGGCGGGGTGACTGCGAACGATCTATGCATGCAGTTGCAGGCCGACATTCTCGGTGTGCCGGTATCGAAGCCTGCGGTAGCCGAGACAACGGCGTTGGGCGCTGCTTATGCGGCCGGTCTCGCGGTCGGATTCTGGTCGTCGACCGACGAACTGCGCGAACACTGGACGGAGGGGCGACGCTTCGAGCCATCGTGGTCGCTCGACCGTCGCGACTCCGGTTACGCCGGATGGCGTAAGGCCGTTACCCGCACACTCGATTGGGTCGACGTCGAAGCTCTTTGATCAAGCGCGGAACGAGCCAGTGGGAAGACTCAGCGGCCGCGGACTTCATCGACAGCGGGCGCACCCGCGGCGTTGAAGTCCAGTGCGCCTTCGTCGCACTGGACTTCAACAACCCCAAGGGTGCTAGGAGATGCGGGCGTGTTCGACGACTTGTGCCCAGTGGTCGAACACCTTCATCAGCGGCGCATCGCGTGCCGCGTCAGCGGCCGGTAGGTAGATGTTGACGTTGAGGTTCGCGTCCGACCAGTCTGCGATCATCCAGACGTTCGAACCCGCGCAACCGTTCTGGTAGCACTGGGCCAACATGGCGTTGTACCAAGTGACGCGCGTCGACAAGTACGAGCGATCGGTCGGCTGGATCAGCGTGCCGCTTTCACTGGTGATCGGCTGGGCGCGGTCGATGCCGAACTCCTCCATCACCACCGGCTTCCCGGTCTTTCGGCCCATCTGCACCTCGCCTGCGACGAGCGCCTTCGTCTGCGCGAAAGTGAACTGGGCCCACGATGCATTCGGGTACGGGTGGAAGTTGACGAAGTCGATGTTCGGCACGTTCTGCACGTAGAACGGGTCGTTGCCGCCGCCCTCGTCTGCGCGGGCCCACTGGAACGGTCCGTTGGGTGTCTGCACGAGCCCATGACCTTCTCCGCCGGCGGTCACCATGTGCTTGGAATCAAGGCCTTTCACGAAGGCTGCCTCGTTCGTGATCCAGGCCTTGACCGTGTTGCCGGTCGGGTCGCAGTACTTGCCAGTCGCTCCGCCGGCTGCCGTCGGATCGTCGGCGCAATCGTCGCGCGGCTCGTTCATCAACTCCCACGCGAACAGCGTCGGGTCATCCTTATAAGCAATGCCGTTCACGGTGTTGACCCGGTCGACGAGGAACTTGACGTACGCCTCGTAGAGCCCGTTCGCCGCGGCGCTCGTGAAGAACTGCAGCTTGTTGGCGAGGCCGACCTTCGTCGCGTACGCCTGAATACCGCCGTAGTCGTTCCAGTAGTTGCTCAGCGTGAGGATCACCTTGATGTGGTGCCGTTTCGCACTGTCCATGATGTAGTCGAGCTTTTGCAGCGTCTGCTCGTTGTAGTTGCCGTTCGCACCTGGGTCGAAGGCGTACGAGTCGCCGGTATTGAGATCGAAGGCCCAGGTGCGGAGCACGGTCAGGCCATTGCGTTCTGCTTCGAGCATCTGCCGGTCGATCTGGTTTTGCCAGGTCAGTACCGTTCCCGGCTGCAGGATTTCGCCCTCTGCGGTGGCTTCGATGTGTTGCACTGTGGCGTCTTGACGGGTGAACAGCTCATATTCGTTCCATCCGACGTAGTCGAAGGATTTGCCGTTCTCGCTGAAGGCGGTCTTCTTCGCCGACACGATTCCGTCGCGCTCGGCGTGGTTCTCGAGTTGGACGTCGACGAGCCCGTTGACCGTGAACGTCGCGTCTTGCGCGATCACCTTCATCGTGTGAACACCGTCGGCGTAGCGGTGGCTGTCGAGCTCTACCGCGAAGGGACGTGCGCCGCTGGAGTCCGCGGCCGCCAAGTTGATCGCCACATTCGGGCCATCGCCCATGTCGAGCCACACCCGCTTCAGCGCGTAACGGGGATCCGGCTTCACGGTGCCGATCACCAGCACCTTGCCGCTCAGATCGGTGTCGAACGTGGGCGAAACGATGGTCACGGCAAGCAAGCTGTCGTGCACGTAAAACGTCGTGCTCGCGCTCGTCGATGCGCCGCTTGAATCAGTCGCGGTCACTGTCAAAGTACGCAGCCCGTCGCCGTCCGACCAAATGTTCCACGGCGAGCTCCAACTGGTACCGCCAGCGGTTGTCATAGTTCCCGACTGGGTGCCGGCGCTCCAGGTGACGTTGGTGATCGTGTTGGTGCCCGAAGCGGCGACGTCGGCGGTAATGGCGTACGGCGTCGACAAATTCGGGGTGCTGATCGTGGCGTCGGACAGCGGTGCGGTGATCTGCACGCGGGGTGCAGGGTTGACGTTGAACCGCACGTTGTCGACGTTGATGGTCCCGGTGTAGGGCGCGTTCATCCCGACGATGAGCAGCAGTAGTTCTTTCGCCGAACTGACGCCGCCGCCAAAATCGGTGCTCGACGACGTGAGATTCTCGGTGACGGTGTTCCAGCCCTTGGTCAGCGCAGTGAGATGGTTTGCCGGCGTCCACGGATTGTTGAAGTAGAGACCGGCGTTCAAGTTGCTGACGGGCGCGTAGACGTCGAAGCTCACCGACTCGTACGCCGAGATGTCGACAGCGTTTTCATTGTCGAGAACGACGTCAGCACCTGCCTGGTCGTACGACCCGCCCGGCATATCGACGGGAATGGCGAGCGAGCAACTGCCGACGCTCGCAAGCGCGCAATCTTGGCTCACGTCAGGTCCGGCTGGGCTTTCGGCTGTTTGGTTGGCCGACAGCCAATTCGGTGCGAAGAACCCGTCGGTGCCGTCTTCGAAGCCGTAGCCGAGTGGCGACGGCGGAGCCGCGTGTGCCGTGGCGACCGCACCGATGGGCAGCACGATCGCCGCAGTTGCACCGACCAAGGCGATTCGACTCCGAAAACGCAAATGGCGAACGCGCATTCGTAACCTCCGAAACCAGGGAGTCTGCCGGCCTCGGAGCAGGACCGACAGATTAACCGTGTAAGTTCGATGGCCCGAAGCGTGCAGACTTAACGCGGATTAGTCAAGGGACCTCCGTAGTTAACCGGTACAGCGCAATCGAAGGCCCCGCATTGCTGCGGGGCCTTCGATTCTGGTGCGGTGGGCGCCTACAGTTCGACGGGGGCCGGGGTGCGCGCACCGAGCTTGGGCAACACCTCGGCGGCGGGGTCGACCCGGCGCAGGTGAAGGTAGCCAAAGGCTGCCAGAAGGAGCAGCACACCAGCTCCGATGAAGGCTGCGATCGCAGCGATCATCGCGATCTCGGCCATCTTCCAGAACGCGTATGCGTTGAGCAGCAAGCCACGCAGCGTCTCGCCGCGGAACATCGTCTGAACCTGATCGGCCAACTTCGTGTTCGTGGGGTCCGCGTTCGCCGTCGCAGAGAGTTGCGCGTACGTCTGACCGCCACCGATCTTCTCCAGGTGCACCCTGATGAAGTGGTTGGCGTAGGCGCCGGCTTGCTCACCGTTGGTTAGCTGCTGCCCGGCGTACTTCTCCAGATACGGCTGGATTTGCGGGTCTGCCAGCGCCTGGTTGCCCGCTGGGGGGAAGAAGATCTGCTGCTGGGCCAGTTGCGAGTGCACCTGGTTGTCGACGAAGGAATGCGCCCACGTCAACAGGCCACCGGCGACGAGCAGCACTGCTGCGATCAACAGGCCCCCGGTTGTTAACAATGCATCGAACGTCTTGCGGCGCATGACGACCTCCTCTAGGCGGCCGGACCACCCGGCTCTTGCGCTCTTGCGCTCTTTCCGTCGAACGCCTCAAGCGTCGTCCCCTTATCGCGTCGGTTGCAGCGGTCAAAGTCCCGACGTGGCATGGCAAAAGGCCCCTGCCTACGGGACCAACGCCGGGCCACGCGGTCGGTACGACATCGCGATGAGCATGGCGAGACGCTCAGGTTTGCGGGCAGCTAGGCCCTCTCACCAGCTGCGCCCGCGTCAGTGGGAGGGCGCGGACTCACCGAGCGCGTGCAGCGCTAGCGTCGAATGGGCGTAGGCGCCGCCGGCGCGCATCTCAGCCGCGACCCAGATCGCTTCCATGATTTCTTCGGGAGTATTGCCTTTGCGCGTCGCTAGCTTCGTGTGACCTTCAATGCAGTACGGGCACTGGGTGACGTGCGCCACCGCCACCGCGATGAGCTGCTTGGTCTTTTCAGGTAACGCACCGTCTGCGAAAACGGCGCGGCTGAAATTCTCGAACGCGTCGTGCATCGACGGCGCCAATTCCTTGCGCCGGTTGGCAATCTCAGACGTCGCCCGGTGGTAGACGGTGTCGGCCATGATGGAGCCTCTCAGGATCAGCCGTGCTTGACGTCGGGTAGGGACTGGTGGGTGGCAACCGCGAGCCGATTCCAGACGTTGATGGTCGCGATCGCCATGAGCAGGTGCACGATCTCGTCGTCCTTGAAGGAGCTAGTGACCGCCGCCCATACGTCGTCGGGCACGCCGGCCTCGCCGATTCGCGTGACCGCTTCGGTCAGCGCGAACGCGGCGCGCTCCTGTTCGCTGAACAGCGAGGGCGCCTCGCGCCACGCGGAAAGGACGTCGAGACGGCGCTGGTCTTCGCCGGCAGCGCGAGCGTCGCGGTTGTGCATGTCAAGGCAAAAGGCGCAGCCGTTGATCTGCGAGGCCCTGATTTTCACCAGCTCGTAAAGCTGCGGATCCAATCCGCTGGATGTGACGTAGCGCTCAAGGCCGAGCACGGCTTGGGTCGCGGCCGGGTCGATGTCGTGCACTAAAAGCCGTGGCGAGTGCGACACAAGCAGACCTCCTGAGATTTCGGCGACAACTCATTCGTACCACTCCGAGGTGGCGTCGTCGTGCTGGAACTCACTCTAGTTTTTACTAGCTTACTTGTATAAACTCAGAGCGGCTACTAGGAGTCAGCTACTACGGAGAGGCACCCTCGATGGACGGGCTCGAACGCGTCATCGACACCCGCGAGCCAAGTGACCGAAGTTGCGCGGAGCAAACAACCGCGACCCTTGATGCTCTCGGCGCGGGTGAAAGTTTCGTACTGGTCGCCGACCACGATCCGACGGGCCTGTACTACCTGTTGAAGGCCGAGCGCGCGGACACCGCCCACTGGGAGCTACTCGAAGACGGGCCGCCCCGGTGGCGGGTTCGCATCCGCAAGAAGGCGTCGGCCTGACGCTAACGCCTGGCCGGAAACTGGTCGGACTGTGGTCGGTGGCTCTCTCATACCGCTCGTGGCGCCGCTAGACCTGACGGCATGGATGCACACGGGTACGCAAAGGCCGGACGCCCGGCGATTCGTCACATGGTTCGGCGGTCCTTGGTGACGGCGCTCGCCGTCGTCCTTGCGGGTTGCTCCTCTTCCGGCCATCCCGTGCGCGGCGCGTCAGGCGCTCCCTCGGTGGCGCCGACCGGACAGTCATCGCCTGGCGCCAGCGGGTCGGCAATCGTGGCACCGGCGTCGGCAACCGCGTCGGCACCGGCGACCGTGACGGTGCCGTCGATGTCCGCGGCCGACGACGTGGTCACCCGCGTCGCAACCGGCGCGATGCCGGACGGCATCGTCGCGGCGTACGGCTCGCTGTGGGTCGCCAACTACGGCGCGGGCACGGTGTCGCGCATTGACCCGGTGCAGCGCCGGGTGCTCGCAACGGTGTCCGTCGCGCCCGGGCCGATCTCCCTTGCCGACGCCGGTGGCGCGATCTGGGTCGCGGGCTACGACACCGGTGCGGTCACCCGCATCGATCCCCAGACCGATCGGGTCACCGCCACGGCGCAATGCGGCGGCAAGATCGTCGCGGTGGCCTCGGGTGGCGGTGCGGTCTGGGCATTCGACCAGTCCGGCCAGCGCGCCGTGCCGCTCGACCCAACTACGGCGCAACTCGGGAACCCGGTTGACCTCGGCGTCAGCGCCGGGTTCGTCACCGCCGCCGATGGTCTGCTGTGGGTGCCCGACTTCCAGGGCGGGAGCGCTGAGGTCGTGGCGTTCGATCCGAGTGCGAAGAAGGTCGTGCGCCGCGTCCATGTCGGCACCGCGCCGATCGAGGTTTCTTTCGCCGCGGGCAGCGGCTGGGTCAGCAACACCGGCGACGCGACGGTGACCAGGTTCGCCCCTGCGACCGGGGACGTCGACGCGACGATCGCCGTCAGCGGCGGCAGTCTGGGCCCGCTGTTCGCGGAGGACGACGCCGTGTGGGTCTCGATCTACAGTGGCGGCAGCATCGCCCGCATCGACCCGGCGACGAACCGCGTTGCAGCTCAGCTCGCGGTAGGTGCGGAGCCGCAAACCCTTGCCCGGACAAGCTCCGGGTTGTGGGTCGCTGAGTCGGCGGACGGCGACGTTGCGCTGCTACGTCAGCCCTGACGGCACGACGTGTGCGCGGTGACCGGCGGTCCGCTCGCGAACGCGATCGTGACCTGCGCATAGACGCACCCGGGCACGGTAAGCAGCGGATCGCTCTCGGCCGAGTCGACTCGCGCCAGCGAGAGCGCCGACGTAGCGCCGTCGTCACGTCGGTGCACGCTCAGCACGACCGTGCCCGACATATCTGCGGCTGCAGCGCCAGGCAGAAATCGCGCCCACGCGAGCGCGCAGCTTGGCGAATACCGCAGCGCCAGCTCACCGACCGCCTGCTGCGGGGGCCGCCCGGCAGTCGCCGGCAGCGGCCCATCGACGACGTCATTTTCGAGCACCACGGCGCCGTCATCGCAATTCGACACGTGCGTCATCGCCGAACCGGCGGCCAGCACCAGCGGAGGACTCCCGTGGTGGCTGGAAGAATCCGACGTGACGGTGAGCAGCAAAGCGCCGCTGGCAACTGCCGCGGTCGCGGTCGCGGCCGAGAAGCGCAGGATCGCGATGCGACCGATGCGACCGATGCCGCCGATGCGGCGCATGCGGCCGATCCGGCTGCGGCCCGCGGACGGCATGGCGGAATCGACAACATCGGTGTCGGAAACGGCTGCGCCGCCTGATGCCCGCACTGGCACGACGTCAAAACTCGGATCGCGGTTCCAGGGCGATCCAGGCGCGCCAGCGCGGGCAACGAGCACCGCATCACGCAGCCGCCGCAACTCACCGCCACGCACGTCGAGCACTTGCTCACACGCAACGATCACGTCGGACGGCGGCAACCGCCGTCCGAGTTCGTAGTCAGTGAGATTGCTGTGCGCGGACAGCCCGATCCGCTTGACCAGCGCTCGCTGGGACAACCCATTGGCGATACGGAAAGCGCGCAACCGCGCCCCGAGCCGTCGCAACTCCTCGTCGCCTGCAGCGTCCATGTTTGCCACCCATCGCCGCCTTCAAGAAACGACCATGGTTCCACGCCCAGGCCCCGATGTCGCGAACGGAACGCAGCCCGCGTTACACGGACCGTCGCCTGTAACGTCCGCAGCCTTTCGTGCACATGACGGTGTGACCATCGCTGCCCTCGCCCCCTTCGCTTCCCTCGCCATGCCCGGCCGCGGGACGGCGGGTGTCGCCGTCCGCTCGCGCCCCCGCCGGCGCTACGGTGACACCGTCAGCCCGGGCGCTCTGGCGGAGGTGGGCGTGCACGACGCCGTCGTGAATGAGGCAGCCCCGATGGACGCCGCACTGGTCGACCGGCTCCGACGTGGTGACACCGAGGCGTTCGCGGACGTTGTCGCGAGGTACTCCCCCGCGATGCTGCACGTCGCGCGCGGCTTCGTTTCGACGTCCGCATCGGCAGAAGAAGTCGTGCAGGAAGCCTGGCTCGCGATCATCAAAGGCCTCGACGGGTTCGAAGGCCGGGCATCGCTGCGTACGTGGGCTTGTCGCATCACCGCCAACATCGCCCGGCGACGCGGCGTGCTCGACGCGCGCACTGTGCCGTGGACGGACGCGTTCGGTGACGCCGCGGACGACGGACCGACCGTCGACGCCGCGAGATTCCGCGGCCCCGACGACCGATGGCCAGGCGGCTGGACCGAGGCCGGCGCGCCTGCCGCTTGGGGCCCGGAACGAGCGGCGCTCGACGCGGAGATCCGCAGCGTATTGGCCGACGCATTGTCGCGCTTACCAGATCGGCATCGCACCGTAGTTGCGTTGCGAGACGTGCACGGCCTGAGTGCCGACGAAGTATGCGAGGCACTCGGGTTGACGATAGGCAACCAACGCGTGCTGCTGCATCGCGGCCGCGCGCAACTGCGCCAACTCCTGGAGAGCTACTACCTCAGCAAGGCGGACGCCCGATGAGTGACGACACGACGCTTGCATGCATTCGAGTTGTCGAACTCATGACGGCTTACCTCGAGGGTGAGCTCGACCCGGACACCATGCGGAAGTTCGACGAGCACCTGGCGGTTTGCCCGCCGTGCCAGGTCTACCTCGAACAGATACGGCAAACTATCGACGAAATCGGCGCGGTGCCGGTTGAGACCTTGTCCGAAGACACTCGCGCGGATCTGTTGCAGGCATTTCGAGCAATTCATAACACTGATACGCCGCAGCCGAACCAAGAGAATTGAAGCAATACCGGAACTCGCTGTAACGCAAGGACTCTCTTCGCACACAGGGGTGGCATGCGCGGCGCCTTTCGGGCCGCATCCCCATCTTGTTCGAGGAGAACTCATGAAGCACGCGTTCAGCACCCGGCGCCGAACCGCAATCGCAGCGGCGACCGTCGCAACATTGTCGCTCGGTGGATTTGCGACAGGGACTGCGCTCGCCGCCGGCACTGCAAGCTCTACGTCGACGACATTCACCGGCTGTCTCAGCAATACTGCGGGCATTCTGTTCGATGTCGTGGAGAGCCCTGCGAAACCGCACAGTTGCGCACGAGGCAGCCATCAAGTGACCTGGAGCCAGGCCGGACCGCAAGGCCTCGCCGGACCAGCAGGCGCGACGGGCGCGACTGGCGCGACCGGCGCACCTGGTGCTGCAGGTGCTGCGGGTGCTAACGGGCCGCAGGGGCCTGCTGGCGACACGGGACCTCAAGGCCCGCCCGCGCTGCCCGGCCCTGCGGGCCCACAAGGCGTTAACGGTCCTGCGGGGCCCGTCGGATCGCAGGGCCCGGCTGGGCCACAGGGCCCCGCAGGTCCGGCCGGTCCGGGTGGTGTGGGCGGCTTCGTCAACGCGGACGGATCCGCTGGCTACGTAACGAGCGGCGTCAGTGTGGCAAACGTCGGCAGCACCGGCCCGGTCTACCAGATCAGCGTTCCGAACAACGGTTCAAGGAACGTCGCGCTCACAATCACCCCGACCGATCCGGGCGACGGACATCCCGTCGTTCCCGTAGTCGCGTTGCAGTACCAACTAAACGGTGCGAGCGTTTTTCAGGTCTACCTATACAAACTGAACACCGTCTACAACGGCAGCGGCTCAGGCGGCTCGTTCATCAACGAAGACATCGTCACCGATTCTTTTTACTT
>JBOGEK010000337.1:0-3238 GCA_050743645.1 Acidothermaceae bacterium | reverse complement strand
AACGCGGACTCATCCGTGCCGACGCCGACATCGATGAAGTCCAGCGCGACTGGATGGTCGTCACCTCAGGTGTCATCAGCCAGCAGATGTCCAACGCGCCCGACGAGCGCTTCGCCAAGGGACGCTTCGTCGCAGCGCTTCCAGGCCTGGTGGCCATGTTCGCCCGCCACTACGCCGCTTCGGGTTCAGTCACTCCCAGGAGGAGGGCCAGCAATGCAAGCAAACGTTGACCAAATTACTGTCGCGACGGCGTCGTCGTGACGACCGTGACCGCGTCGGCCGCGACCACGAGCGTTCCCCGCCGACCTGCCCTCCGCCGCGACGTGGCGATGCGGCTGGCCGCGACCGAGTACGACCGATTCACTGCACAGCTACGCGATCTGGAGCCTGCCGATTGGCACCGGCCGACCGCGTGCCCGGCTTGGGACGTGCATGCGATGGCGTGCCACGTGCTCGGGATGGCCGAGATGGCTGCGTCGCCCGTCGAGCAGGTGCGGCAAATGCTTGGCGCGCGCAAGGCAGGCGGGTTGTTCATCGACGCACTCACGGCGCTCCAAATGGCGAAACATGTTGACCGCTCACCGGCCGAAGTCGTCGCCCGATTCGCGGCGGTCGGGCCGAAGGCAGCGAAAGGACGGCGGCGAACGCCGGCACCTATTCGCCAGCTGCGCATGAGCGACCAGCCGGTCGATGAGACCGGGTCGCAGACCGAATCGTGGCGGCTCGGGTACCTCGTCGACGTGATCCTCACCCGGGATCCATGGATGCACCGTTTCGACATCGCACTTGCAACAGGCCGCGCGATGGAACTGACGCCCGAACACGACGGCGCCCTCGTCGCCGACGTCGCGGCCGAATGGGCGGCGCGGCACGGCCGGCCGTGCGAGGTGCATCTCACCGGCCCGGCCGGCGGCTCGTGGTCGTTCGGTAGCGGCGGGCCAGCACTCGAGCTCGACGCGGTCGAGTTCTGCCGCATCGTGTCCGGCCGCGGCTCCGGCGAAGGGTTGCTCGCCACGCGCGTGCCGTTCTAACCCGCGCCGGCGATCCGCCTGCGGTCGCAGTCGGAACTTGTCAGTGTCTGTCGGCAAACTGTGTCTCGTGCCGTCAGATTTCGATTTCCTGCAGGGCTGGTTCGACGTGTCCGGACGGCGGCTGCGCGACCCGCTCGACCCGTCGTCCAGTTGGGACGACGTACCGGCGAGCTCGTCGTCCATCGTTTTATTCGACGGCGCGGTCAGCATCGACGAGATGTGGTTCCCGACGGAGCAGCGATTCGGCATGTCGCTGCGGCTATTCGACCCCGAGTCGCAAACGTGGACCGTGCGCTGGCTCGACAGCCGCGGCGACGGATTGCAGCCAGCGGTCGAAGGCCATTGGGCAGCCGGCCGGTGCTGGTTCACCGGGCCCGACTCCTATCGCGGCCGGCCGCTGCTTGCGAGTTACAGCTGGTCCGACGTCACCGAAACCAATGCCCGGTGGGAGCAATGCTTTTCCATTGACGAAGGGCGCACCTGGCAGCCGAACTGGGTCATGCGATTCACCCGCCGCGCGCACCCGGCCGAGCACCCCCAGCAGCCCCGAGTCGCTGACGATTGGGATTTTCTGACTGGCACCTGCAACGTGCATCACCGAAGGGTCGTCGACCCGGTCGGGCATGCACTCGGCGGTCCGAGCGAGGTCGCCGAGTTCGATGGCGTGCACGTCGGGCGCACGTATTTCTCCGGTGCGGTCAGCGTCGACGAAACGACACTGGCTCAGCCGGGGCAGCGCGGGCTGACCTTCCGCAGCTACGACCCGAAGACCCGCCAATGGTCGATTTATTGGGTGAACAGCCGCACCGGGCGCCTCGAGCCGCCGGTGCATGGCAAGTTCGCCGACGGCGTCGGCAGATTCGAAGGTTCTGAGCAGCTGGCAGGCCACGACGTGCGGGTGCGATTCATCTGGTCAGACATCACCTCGACCACCGCCCGTTGGGTGCAGGAGTTCAGCGTCGACGGCGGCGATTGGGACCAGAACTGGGAAATGACGTTCCGCCGTCCGAGCGAAGTCACGCAATAAATACGCACGCCGCCGCCGTCCACCTTCGGTAGTGCACAATCGTCCGGGCCGGGCCCGATGCGCTCATCGAACTTCTCGACGGTCACGGCCAGTTGTTCAGCCCCCACCGCACCAGGTCGACCATCCCACCGCCAGCGGCTTCGATGTTGTTGTCCTCATCCCACCAACCGAACGGCGTGCCATAGATTCGCTCGCCGCCGCTGGTGACACCAACGGTGTACGGGCCGTCGTCCCAGAAGCCGAAGAACGGACCGCCGGAGTCGCCACCAGTCGCGTCGCCGTGATGCTCGATCTCGATGGAGTTGTCATCAGCTCCGTCGGTGTCGAGCACCGGGATCCCCGATTGGTCCGACGGCCGCTCACCGCCGGCGATCGCAGCCGGGTAGCCGGCGAGGTTCCAGTAATTGCCGCCGTTCCAGCCCGAGTCGTAAGTCTTGGTACCCATCCAGCCGAGCCAACTGCCGATCGGGTCGTAAAGGCGCAGGACGGCGTAGTCGTTGCCCCCGACCGTCTCGTCGGTGTTCCAACCGCGATAGTCAGACGCGAAGGACACCGCACCACTACCGGCGATCGGCGATCCGTTCCAGTACGACGGGACGAATTTCATCGCCCAACTTCCCGAATCCCATGGACAGACGTGGCCTGCGGTCAGCACATGACGGGGACCAACGAGAACACCGGACCCCCACCAATCCCATCCGCCACCACCCGCCCAGTCGGTCCAGGTGAAGATTCGCCCGACACAGCGCCACGGATAAATGCTCGGGGAATACACCGTGCGATCGTCCGATCCGTACACGCCGTAATACGGCTCGAGCTGGACGCCCTTTTGCCGGCGCATCGGCTGATGCCGAAACGACTCGCTCGCCGCGAACGGCTGGAACGCCTGCTCGCTCCATTCAGGACGCATCGGCTCGGTGTGCGACGGTCCCGCGACCTTCGCATCACGTGCCAACCGCTCGCCTGTGCGCCCAGCACGGCCGACCTGTGCGCCCGCTGGTAGCGCGAATTCCCACGTCTGGTTGGCCGAATCAGCTTGGCTGAACCGCGGCGCCTTCTCGACTCCGTCGATGTGCAGTCGCTGCGTGCTCAGTGCCTCAGCCACCTGGGCCGGCATCTCGGCGGTTCTCGGGAGCATGCCGATCTGTGCCATCTCATCGACGGTGTACGGACGATCGGC
>JBOGEK010000336.1:0-7925 GCA_050743645.1 Acidothermaceae bacterium | reverse complement strand
GTTCTGCGGTCCGCCCGGCCATCTGAACGGATATGCCATTGGCATGCGGTAGACCTCGGGCGCGAACGGACCGAACGTCTGATTGTACGGCATGTTCTTCGCGGTGAGAGCCATCGTGAGGTTGGTGCGACCGTGGTAGGCGTGGTCGAACACGACCACCGCTGATCGGCCGGTGAACGCGCGGGCGATCTTGACGGCGTTCTCGACTGCCTCGGCGCCGGAATTGAAAAGTGCCGACTTCTTGGGATGCGTGCCGGGTGTCAGTTCATTCAGCTTTTCGCAGACGGCGACGTAACCCTCGTAGGGAGTCACCATGAAGCAGGTATGGGTGAATGCCGCCACCTGCTCTCGAACGGCGTCGACCACATATGGCGCCGCATTGCCGACACTCACCACGGCGATCCCGGAACCGAAGTCGATCAGCGAGTTGCCGTCGACGTCGACGACGACGCCGCCTCCTGCTGCGCTGACAAAGACCGGCAATGTCGTCGAGACGCCCCGCGCGACGGCGGCGGTTCGGCGGGCGAACAGTTCGATCGAGCGCGGTCCTGGGATGGCCGTGACGAGTCGTCGCTCTTGAGGCAACTCGGGCCCGCCAACGGCCGTGCTCACCCCGGCCACGGGTAGGTCATTGGCAAGATCGACACGATCACCCATCGCGGCCTCCTGAACATGCTCCGATGTACTGTATCCGAGCAACACCACGCTGGAGTCGACGGTAATCGCCGTCCTCAACCGCCTTAGACGACCGAATCCGTCGCAACGGCGCAGCGCGCGGTGTGAGCGAGCCTGGCTGAGCCCGCCGCCGACCCGGCGCGTTCGGCCGGGCTCGCGCCCCCGCCACGGCCCGCCTCGCCTCGCGCCGACCCGCCACGGCCCTCACCTGGCCTCGCCTTTGCTGAGCAGCCGGTGCTCCGCCGAACTTATCAGCGCGCGGTAGCCGTCGAAGCGGGCTCGCCAGGCACCCCTAAGCTCTGGCGGGTGGACATTGATCGCCCGCGGATCGCCGTGATCGGCCTGGGCGACATTGCCACGAAGGCGTATCTGCCGGCGCTCGCAGCCCGCCGCTACGTCGACCTTTGGATCTGCACCCGAGACCGCACCCGGCTCGACGCGGTCGGCGATGCCTACGGCATCGACCGTCGCTTCACCGCAGTCGGGGAGTTGCTCGCCGACGGCGTAGAGGCGGCGTTCGTCCATGTCTCGACATCGGCGCACGTCGAGATCGTCAGCCAGTTGCTCGCAGCCGGCGTCGCCACCTACGTCGACAAGCCCCTCTCCGACAATCTGCCCGACTGCGAACAACTGGTTGCGTTGGCGCGCGAGAGCCACTGCTCGCTGCTGGTCGGCTTCAATCGCCGGTACGCGCCGGTCTATCGAGATTCGTTCGACGCCGGAAACTCACTGGTAATACTGCAAAAACACCGGGTTGAGGTTGCCGATACGCCACAACGCGTGGTGTTCGACGACTTCATCCACGTCGTCGACACTTTGAGATTCCTGGCTCCTCAGGCCGAACTAGTCGACGTCCGGCCTGTCGTCAAAGACGGACAGCTCGAATCCCTGCTCGTGCAACTCGCCGCCGATGGCATCACGGCACTCGGTGCGATGAACAGAAACGGCGGCTACACCCAAGAAGTGCTCGAAACTCACCACGCCGGCGTTCGCCGCGTAGTCGACGACATGGCACAGGTACACGAGTTTCGTGGCGGCCACCACACCGTGGTCCGTCGAGATGATTGGACGTCGGTACACGTGCAACGCGGGTTCGACGCTATTTGTACGCACTTCATCGACGCAGTTCGAAAGGGCGAAGTACTCGACCCGGCCGATGCCTTGCGCACGCACGAAATGTGCGCGCGAATCGTCACGCAGGTCGAGGCGCTCGCGAAACGTTGACGCGGGGGCTCGTGCGCGCCGAGTCGACCACGGCCTCGCCGTCATACTTGGTGACGTTTACTGTGGCTCAGCAACAGTAGACGTCACCGACTTTTGCCGCCGGCGGCCGACGGGCCGCGGGTCGATCATGCAGGGGGCCGGATGTTCGAGCGGTTTGGCGGAGTGGTGTTCGCCCGCCGTCGGTTGGTTCTGGTGCTCGGCCTCGTGGTGATGGTTGCCGCGGGCATCTGGGGCGGGTCCGTCGGCAAGCGGCTTTCGAGCGGCGGCTACTACGACCCGCACAGTGAGTCCGTCGTTGCCGCCGACCACATCAAGAACGTGCTCGGCGTGCCGTCGGATGATGCCACGGTGTTGTTCACGAGCAATCGACCTGTAACCGACCCGAGCGTCGAGAGTGCGATCGAGCCGGCGTTGGCCGCGCTTCCGCATGCTGCGGCACCCGGGTACGTGAGCTACGGCACGTCACACCAAAAGCAGCTCATCTCGGCCGACGGCCGGGCCACCTACGCCACTGTGCAACTCGCCGGAGAAACCGATGCCGAGCAGAACGCCTCGTTTGCTGTCGTGAAGAACGCGCTGGCCAACGCAAGTCTGCCGGGGATCACCATCGACTACGCGGGCTTGGTGCCGCTCAACAAAGAGATCAGCGGGCAGGTCAGCAAAGACCTACGCCGTGCCGAAACGCTGTCGCTGCCCATCGTGTTGATTTTGCTGGTCGTTATCTTCGGCAGCCTCGCATCAGCCGGTCTGCCGCTTGCGGTGGGCATCTGCGGGATCCTCAGCGCCCTCGCGGCTTTGCGTCTGCTCACGTTCTTCGTGAGCGTCTCCATCTTCGCGGAGAACATGGTCACGATGCTTGGCCTCGGTCTGGCCGTCGACTACGCGCTATTCATGGTGAGCCGATTCCGCGAAGAACTCCCGCGACAAGCCTCGCGTCCAGATCCAGTGCGGGCGGCGCTGCTGCGCACCATGGCAACCGCAGGCCGAACCGTTGCGTTCTCTGGCGTCACGATCGCCGCCTCCGCGGCATCACTCACGTTGTTTCCTGAATCGTTCTTGCGGTCGATGGGATACGGCGGTATCGCAGTGGTCCTCGTCGACGTCATCGCATCTTTGACGTTGCTACCGGCGCTGCTGGCCGTTCTCGGCCCGAAAGTAGATGCTCTTCGGGTGCCGACGCCGTGGCGGCGCAAGCAACGTGGCCGCGTGGAGCTTTCGTCGTCCGGCGTGCAACTGGGGACCGACGCCGAAGCCCATGGTGCTTGGTTCCGGTTGGCGCACAGCGTGATGCGACGTCCAGTGCTGTATGCGGTGCCGATCGTTGCGCTGCTCGCGGTAATGGCACTGCCTTTTCTCAACGTCACCTTCGGCGGCTACACCACTCGGGTTCTGCCGACGACGGCACATGCCCGCATGGTGACCGACCGAATGTCGGCCGACTTTCCGAGCAACGCGACGCAGCCGATCCAGGTGGTCGTCGAGCACGTGTCGCAGGCGGGCCTGGTTCCCTACGTGAGCCAGCTCGCGAAGGCAACCGGCGTTACCGGCGCCGAGGTCGTCGCACAGAAAAACGACAACGCGCTAGTGCAGATCGGATTCGACGGCGACCCGATTTCGCAGCAGGCACGAGACGCGTTGGCGCATGTACGGGCGGTCGCCATACCTGCGGGTTCGCGGGTGCTGGTCGGTGGCGCTACAGCGTTTCTCGTCGACCAGTTGCACAGCATCGGACACGTGCTGCCGTGGATGATCCTCGTCATGGTCGTCGCGATGTTGGTGCTGCTCTTCCTAGCGTTCGGCTCTTTTGTTCTGCCTATCAAGGCAATTCTGATGAACACGCTGTCGATCGGCGCGTCCTTCGGCGCGATCACCTGGATCTTCCAAAGTGGCCATTTCGCTAACCTGCTTGGGTTTTCGAAGCTCGGCTACCTCGACGCCACCGATCCGATCCTGATGCTCGCCGTCGTTTTCGGTCTCTCGATGGACTACGAAGTCTTCCTGCTCAGCCGCATTCGCGAGGAATGGGATGCGGGCCGCGGCGGCCGGCCGAATTCCCAGCGCAATCGCGACGCGGTCGCCGTCGGCTTGCAGCGCAGCGGCCGCATCATCACGAGCGCGGCGTTACTGCTGGTGGTCGTGATCGGCTCGTTCGCGACGTCCGAAGTCACCACGCTGAAGTTGCTCGGCGTCGGCATGGCGCTCGCGATTTTCGTCGACGCCACGATCGTGCGAGCAATGCTGGTGCCTGCGGTCATGCGCCTACTCGGCGCGGTCAACTGGTGGGCACCTCGGCCGTTCGCCCGCTGGTGGGAGTCGCATGGGCTTCACGAGTCGGACGCCGCGACGCCCGCGGACTCGCTGCCTGAGCCGGCTCGCCGGCCCGCAGCCGTTCCCCGGGGCAAGTGAACCGCGACCGGCAGCCATACCTCGCGGCGAAAGACGACTTTCGGGTCACTTTTGGAGTGGACGAGCACCGGAAACTCTTCGCTCGTTGTGGTGGCTGGCGGTGCTGGTTGCGGCGGCTGGCCGGGCTCGGCGCGGTGGCTGACCGGGCTTGGGGCTCGGCGGTCACCCCGAATACAGGAGAATGGACGCCGTGAACGCTCCCCGCGACATCGTGATCCTCGGGTCGACCGGTTCGATCGGCACCCAAGCGCTCGACGTCGTCCGCCGAAACCCGAGTTTGTTCCGGGTCGTGGCGCTGGCTGCTGGCGGCGCGCATCTCGACCTGCTCGCAGACCAAGCCGCCGAGTTCGGCGTCGAGGTCGTCGGCCTGAGCCACGGCAGCGTCGCAGACCTCGAGGCGGCGATCACCAGCCGCGCGGCGGGCACCAACCCGGCGCCGAAACTTCTCGCGGGCCCGACCGCCGCGACCGACGTCGCCGCCTGGCCGCTCGATCTCGCCGACGCCGCCGACGCCACCGTGCTCAACGGCATGACCGGTTCGATCGGCCTCGCGCCGACCCTCGCCGCCCTGCGGGCCGGCCGCACGCTCGCGCTCGCCAACAAGGAGTCGCTCATCGTCGGTGGCCTGCTGGTCAAAGCCGCAGCGAAGCCCGGACAGATCGTGCCCGTCGACTCCGAACATTCGGCGCTCGCCCAAGCGCTTCGCGGCGGTCGCGAGTCGGAGGTTCGCAAGTTGATCCTCACGGCCAGTGGCGGCCCTTTTCGCGGACGACGAAAAGCCGACCTCACCGCCGTCACGCCCGAACAAGCGCTGGCGCACCCGACCTGGAAGATGGGGCCGGTCGTCACCATCAACTCGGCAACGCTGGTGAACAAGGCACTTGAGGTGATCGAGGCGCACTTGCTGTTCGACGTCCCGCTCGAACGCATCGAGGTCGTCGTCCACCCGCAGTCGATCGTGCATTCGATGGTCGAGTTCGTCGACGGCTCGACGCTCGCCCAATGCTCGCCGCCCGACATGCGGCTCCCGATCGCGCTCGCCCTGCAGTGGCCCAACCGGGTGCCTGACGCGGTCGCGGCCTGCGATTGGAGCACCGCGCAAAGCTGGACCTTCGAACCACTCGACCACGATGCGTTCCCCGCGATCCGGATCGGGCGGCGCGCCGCGGCCGCCGGGCAAGTGGCGCCGGCGGTCTTGAATGCGGCCAACGAGGAGGCAGTCGAGGCGTTCATGGCCGGGAACCTGCCGTTCACCGCGATCGTCGACACCGTCGAGCAGGTTCTCGGCGAATTCTTAACGACCGGACTCGGGAAGGTCGCCGAACTGGCCGATGTTCTAGACGCGGAGGCCGCTGCTCGTGATCGCGCCCGCGCGCTGATCGCGGCCACCTCCGACCGCCACGACACCAACCGACCTGCGGGAGACCTCTCATCATGATGGCGCTCGGCGTACTGGCGTTCGTGGTCGCCTTGCTGGCGTCGGTGATGCTGCACGAGGCAGGGCACTTCGCCACCGCGCGTCTCTTCAAGATGAAGGCCACCCAGTTCTTCGTCGGGTTCGGCCCGACCCTGTGGTCGAAGGTCAGAGGCGAGACCGAGTACGGCGTGAAGGCCATCCCTGCCGGCGGCTTCGTGAAGATCGTCGGCATGACGCCGCTCGAAGAGATCGATCCCGCGGATCAGCCCCGTGCGTTCATCAACAAGGGTGGCTGGCAGCGGTTCGTCGTCCTCGTTGCGGGTTCGACCGTGCACTTCATCATCGCGCTGGTGCTGTTCTTCATCTATCTCGTCGCCTGGCCGACCGTGCTGCACGGCGCCGCCCAGGTGACCGACGTGCAGCCCTGCGTCACCAACTCCGCCGACAACGTTTGCGCCGCCGGTGCACCGGCGGCTCCGGCAAAGGGCTTGTTGCAAAAGGACGACGTCATCGTGGCCGTCGACGGCACGACCGTGACGCATGGCAGCAGCCAGGTGATCTCCCTTGTCGGCCAGGCAAAGCCTGGTCCGGTCGTGTTCACCGTCAAGCGCGCGGGCATGACGCAGGACATCGCAATCACGCCTGTCGAGTTCGAGGGCCACCGCCGCGTCGGCATCAACATTGGCGAGGCTCCCGGCGCGACGTACGACAGGGTCGGCGTCGCCAATGCGGTGCCACGATCATTCAGCCTCTTCGGACAGGTCGTCACGGGCAGCTTCAGCGCGCTCGGTCAGGTGCCCCACGAGGTCGCTCAGGTGTTGTCGGGATCGCAGCAAAAGCGCACGGCCGACGGCAATGGCGGCGCCACGGTAACCAGCGTCGTCGGGGTCGCTCAGATCTCCGGCGAGGCGTTCAAGGCTGGTGGCTTCTCCGGCGGCATGGCGACCCTGGTTGGTCTCACCGCGTCGGTGAACCTGTTCGTCGGCATCTTCAACCTGTTCCCGCTGTTGCCACTCGACGGTGGACACGTCGCGATCCTGGCGTACGAGAAGGCGCGCGACCGATGGCGCCGGCGTCGCAAGCTGTCCGCCGCCGGACCCGTCGACCTGGCCAAGTTGATGCCGATCACGTACGGCGCTCTAGCCTTGATCGTCGGCGTCGCGGCGATCGTGCTCTACGCCGACGTGGTGAACCCGGTGGCCAACCCGTTCCAGTGAGAGACTTGGCTGCAGTAGCTGGTCAGGTGGCCGGCCACCGCTCCGGCTTGATCTCGTGAGGTGAGGTAGCAGTGACGACCGTCGACCTGGGGCTTCCCGAACTCCCGGCGCCGAGCCCGCTGGCACCGCGACGAGCGTCGCGGCAGATCAACGTGGGCGGCGTGCTGGTCGGCGGCAACGCGCCGGTATCGGTGCAGTCGATGTGCACCACACTCACCGCAGACGTCAACGCCACGCTGCAACAGATCGCCGAGCTCACGGCGGCCGGCTGCCAGATCGTGCGGGTTGCTTGCCCGAGCCAGGACGACGCCGACGCGCTCGCGGCGATCGCCAAGAAGTCGCAGATCCCGGTGATCGCCGACATCCACTTCCAGCCCAAGTATGTGTTTGCCGCGATCGAGGCTGGCTGTGCCGCCGTCCGCGTGAATCCCGGCAATATCAAGAAGTTCGACGACCAGGTCAAAGAGATCGCACTGGCGGCCAAAGACCACGGCACGCCGATTCGGATCGGCGTCAACGCCGGCTCCCTCGACCCCCGCATGCTCGCGAGGTACGGCGGTAAGGCCACGCCCGAGGCGCTTGTCGAGTCGGCGAAGTGGGAGGCCAGCCTGTTCGAGGAGCACGGCTTCAACGACATCAAGATTTCGGTCAAGCATCACGACCCGCTGATCATGATCGAGGCCTACCGCCAGCTCGCCGCGCAGACCGACTACCCGCTGCACCTCGGTGTCACAGAGGCCGGCCCGCTGATGCAGGGCACGATCAAGTCGGCGGTCGCCTTCGGCGTGCTGCTCTCAGAGGGCATCGGCGACACCATCCGGGTCTCGCTGTCGGCGCCTCCCGTCGAAGAGGTCAAGGTCGGCATCGGCATCCTCGAATCGCTCGGCCTTCGCCAGCGCAAGCTCGAAATCGTGTCCTGTCCCTCCTGTGGCCGGGCGCAGGTCGACGTCTACAAACTGGCCGAAGAAGTGAGCGCCGGTCTCGAG
>JBOGEK010000335.1:0-5768 GCA_050743645.1 Acidothermaceae bacterium | reverse complement strand
GCAGGCTGGGCAGGCTGTGCTGCCGTTGCGTCCGGCGCTGCCGCAGCCGCGGTTGCCTGCGCGGGATTGTCGTCACTCGGGCTGCCGGTCTGTTGCGTCGCAACCGGCTCGGCCGGCGTTGCGGAGTGATCCCCCGAGCGCACCGTCGACTGCGCCCGCGAACTCGCCTCAGAATGAGCACCTGCGTGAGATCCAGAGTGGGCGGCCGAATATGAGATGGGCTGTGGCGTCGCACCGAGTGCGGCCGCAATGACGGCGCCGAATGCCTCGTCGGCTGCCGACGAATCTGCGGCTGAATCTGAACGCACCGGTGGGATTGCCGGCAACGATGGACTGATGGCTTTCATGCATCCTCGTTCATGTAGGTCATGACCTTCTGCACGTAGTTCTGGGTCTCGGGGTAGGGCGGGATACCGCCGTACTTGTCAACGGCAGGCCCTCCCGCGTTGTAGGCCGCGAGCGCCAACGGGACGGATCCGTATTTCGTGAGCTGACCACGCAGCAATTGAGCAGCGCCTTCGATCGCCTGTGCGGGATTCGTCGCGTCGACACCGAGCGCATTTGCGGTGTCGGGCATCAACTGCATCAGGCCGACGGCGCCGGCAGAGCTAACCGCGTCGGGCCGGTAACCCGATTCGGCGTGCGCCACAGCCGACAACATGCCGGTCGGCAGGTTGTACTTCTTCTCCGCCGCAGTAAACGCGGCCGAATAGGCTCCAGCGCCGGCGGGCCAGCCGCCGTTCGGCGCAGTCGTGAGCGCCGCCGGCCGGCTGCTCGCAGCGGCAAACGCGCTCGAACCGGGATCGGCGACGATGCGGCGAATGGTGCTCGGTGTCGTCGTGATTTCTTGCACCTGCACGTTGGTGCCGGTGTGTGGCGCGACCACCATCTTGCCGTCGCCGACGTAAATCCCGATGTGGGTGGCGGGTGAGCCGAAGCACACCAGGTCGCCGGGCTGGGCTTGTGCCAGCGACGCTACCGGCGTTCCGACCGTCGCCTGTTCTTGGCTGGTGCGCGGCAAGCTGATGCCGAGATCGGCGTAGGCGCGTTGCACGAGCGCGGAGCAATCCAAGCCTTTGCTCGGATCCGTTCCGCCGTACTGGTACGGGACTCCGAGGTACTGCTCGGCATCGGCGACGACTTGCGATCCCGAAACGCCGCCGAGCGTGGCACCGCCGCTCGACGACATCGCACCGTTCTCGCCGGCCGAAGACGCAATGTCGTTTGACGAGACGCTTGCCAGCGCTGATTCGAACTCGCTGCCGTAGGTTTGGGTCGACGCCACGATCGAGCCCGACGCTTGCACGCCCGAGACCGACAGCGTGGGGAAGATCTGGTTGATGGCAGCGATCCGCGACTGCACGTCGTCGACAACACTCATGAGGCATCCCCGCGTCGCGCACCTGAGGGAGCCCGTCGCGCGCGGCCGTTGACGAGGTCGTCGGCCTCGCGTTGTTCGGCTGCTTCTTGCTTGACCTGGTACTCGGCACGCTGGCGCTCGTCGAGGTTTTCGAGTGCGCCGAGCTTTTGCTTGGCGCGCGCCCACGCCGCCGAAGCGGTGTCGAGTTCGTCCTGCGCAGTGTCGCGTTCGTTAGCGGCGTCGAGAACCGCGCGTGCCCGCATCGCAGTGATATCGCGCATCGCGAGCATGTTGAGCACAGTTCCGCGCAGCGACGCCGCGCTCGCCACGTTGGCCTCGTAGTTGCGCGTCTTCATGTCGTAGTCGTCGGCCGCATACGCGGCGTGATCCGCGGCTGACCGAAGTGCCTGGCGCGCCACGGTTTCCTGGGTTGCGCGCACGCGCAAAACCCGCTGCAACGAGAAGACGTATCGCTTCATCAAGCGGCCACCAGGTCGTGCAACCAACTCCACGCCTGCTCGGCGGGGGTAATCGCCATGATGTCTTGTCGCAAGAATGCATCGATTCTGCTGTTGAGGCGAAGCGCCGTGTCGACGAGCAGGTTCGAACCGGGGGCATACGCACCGATCTCGATGAGTTCACGCGCGTCACGGTGCGCGGCCATGATGCGGCGCAGCGTCGTCGCATCTTCGCGTTGCTCGGGTGTCGTGACGGCACCGGTCACACGCGATACGGATTCGAGGATGTCGATGCTCGGAAAATGGCCGCTCGTCGCGAGTCGCCGGGTGAGCACGATGTGCCCGTCGAGAATTGACCGCGCGGTGTCGGCGATCGGCTCGTTCATATCGTCGCCCTCGACCAGCACGGTATAGAGGCCGGTGATGCTGCCGCGTTCTGCGGCACCAGCGCGTTCGAGCAGCTTCGGCATCAAAGCGAAGACGGACGGCGGATACCCGCGAGTGGCCGGCGGTTCACCGACCGACAAACCGACTTCACGTTGAGCCATCGCGAATCGCGTGATGCTATCCATCATGAGCACGACGTGACGGCCGAGATCGCGGAAGTACTCGGCGATGCGTGTGGCCACAAAAGCAGCGCGTAACCGAACAAGTGGAGGCTCGTCCGACGTCGCGACGATCACGACAGAACGAGCGAGACCTTCAGGACCGAGATCGTTCTCGATGAACTCGCGCACCTCACGACCTCGTTCGCCGATCAGCGCAATCACCGACACCTCAGCTTCGGTCCCTCGCGCAATCATCGACAGCAGCGAAGACTTTCCGACACCGGACCCGGCGAAAACGCCAAGTCGTTGGCCGCGACCGCATGGCACCAAAGCGTCGAGAGCGCGGACGCCGAGAGACAACTGCTGATCGATCCTGGCACGCCGCAAGGGGTGCGGAGAACTTCCATCCACGCCGACACTTTCGACGCCGGCGAGCGGAGGTCCGTCGTCCATCGGCCTACCGAGGCCGTCGAGCACGCGGCCCAGCAGCGACTCGCCGACGGGGATCACCATCGGACCACCGGTGGGCTTGACCAGCGCACCCGCTCGAACGCCTGTGACGTCACCAAGTGGCATGCATTCAAGGCCCGATTCGCGAACCGCGACCACCTCGGCGAGAACGGGCAGACCCGACGTCTGAACTTCAACGACGTCACCGATCGCAGCAGCGACACCGTCGGCGTGCAGGCTCAGACCGACCACACCGCTGAGGCGTCCCTGCATCTCAGGGCGAGCGGCGCCGAGCATGTCGTCCCACTTGCGGCTCAGCCGGAGGGCGGGAGGCAACGTATTCGTCATGGCGCGAGCACCTGCCTGACGCGCTCGATGGCTGCAGTCAGGCTGGCGTCGACGTGGGTCGCTCCGCCGTCGGCAATGCACGAACCCGGCTCGACGTCTGGATCGGCGATGATGCGCACCGATCGCGTGCTCGCCGAAACGGTGTCACCGAGCGTCTCGATATCAAGTGGGTGCACAGAAACCGTAATCGGCACGTCGGCGGGCAAGACCGCGAGAGCACGCCGAAGCGCGTCGCGCACGGGTGAGTCGGCGATCTCCAGTTCACGGCCGAGCAGCGTGGTCGCGAGGTCGAGCGCCGCACTCAGCAAGAGGTCTTCGGCGCCGCTGAGCGCTGCGGCCTGCCGCTCGCCAAGCGCGTTCGCGGCCAGGTCGAGTGCCTCGAGCGCGCGTTGCATAGCCTGGTCGCGAATGGCCTCGGCCTCTCGCACTCGCGTGACCTCATAGTCGAGCACCGAGCTCTTCTCACGGCCGGCCAGCTCTAGGCCCTCTGCGTACCCTTGCGCGAAGCCATCTTTGCGCGCCTGGTCGCGGGCGGACGCGACTGCGGCTTCGAACACCTCAGCCAGCACCGGGTCGACCAAACGGCGGTCCGCGAAACTGCCAATGGCATAAGGGTTCTCACGCAGGTCGGCGTCCATGCGCGCGATCGTCACCTGGTCGGCGTCGGTGCCACGCAGGATCGCGGCGCGCACGGGCGCGCTACTCGATGAACTCGTCATCGGATCCTCGTTGAATGACGATCTGGCCTGACTCTTCGAGCTGCCTGATCACGTGAACGACCTTGGCCTGCGATTCCTCGACGGTCTTGAGGCGAACCGGTCCGAGCAGCGAGATCTCCTCATCGAGATTTTCGGCCGCGCGCTCCGACATGTTCTTCATGACCTTCGAGCGAACCTCTTCGCGCACACCCTTGAGTGCCGTGGCGAGGTCGGCGGCTTCGACCTGGCGCAAGACCAGCTGAACGGCCTTGTCGTCGAGGCTCAAGATGTCTTCGAACATGAACATCTGAGCGCGAACCAACTCGGCAAGTTCGTGGTCGCGCTGCTCAAGCGATTCGAGGATCAGCCGTTCGGTGGTTCGGTCGGAACGGTTGATGATGTCGACAAGCGGCCCGAGCCCACCGACGTTCGACGACTCACTCGACTGCGACAAGACGGTGGCAAGCTTCTTCTCAAAGATGCCTTCGACGATCTTCACCATTTCGGGCGAGGTACGGTCCATGGTCGCGATGCGGTGCGCGACGTCCGACTGCAACTCGGCCGCCAGGCCGCTCAACACGATCGCCGCCTGCTCGGAGCCCATATGAGCCAGCACGAGGGCGATTGTCTGCGGGTGCTCGTCCTGAAGGAACGAGATGATTTGCCGTGGATCGGCGCGGCGCAAGAACTGGAAGGGCATCTCGGTGAGCGAAGCGTTCAGTCGCTCGATGATGTCTTTCGCTTTGTCGCTACCAACGCTGGCTTCGAGCACGTCGCGAGCGAACGCCAAACCACCGCGGCTGTAATACTTGTGCGCGGTGACGAGCTCTTCGAATTCGTCCATCACGCGCTGCGCGGTGGCGGCATCGATCGATTCGAGTCGCGCAATCTCGGCGGTAATCTCTTCGACTTCGCCCTCGCGCATGGCAGAAAGCACGGCTGCCGACCGTTCCTTGCCGAGTTGCACCATCAACACGGCGGCCTTCCGCAGCCCGTTGACGTCAGCCATTCGACGCCCTCGTCATGCCGGTGCGAAGAGTCGTCATGACGGCCTCCGATCGGCGAGCCAGCCACGCAGCAGCTGCGCCACTTCTTCGGGCTGACGCTCGACGAGTTCGCCGATTTCGGCATCGAGCGAGGGCCGGCCGAGCTCGAGCCGGTCGGAGCCGCGCTGGCCCGGTACCAACTCTCGGACGACGTCCTCGTGTTGTGCGGCGAGGATTGCGCGCATGCGGCGAGCATCTTCGAGCTCAAGACGTTCGGACGTCGACAGCACGGGCCCGCTTTCTTGCGCCTTCTTGGCTTTGCGGATGAAAAACGCCGCAGCACCGAGGATGAGGAAGCCGATGAGGCCGTCCTTGCCGTAGCCGACGAGCTTGCTCATGCTCTTGCTCTTCGCGGCCGCTGCTAGGTCTTGCTTGGCGGCCTTTGCAGCAGTCTGGTCGAACGGCATCGTGCTGACCTGCACGGTGTCACCGCGAGACGTCTGCACGCCCGCCGCGTTCTCGACGAGCTTCTGCACGTCTGCGGTGTTTACCTTGGCAGCGGTGGCGCTGTCGAGCAGGACCGCCACCGACATGTGCTGAACGGCACCGGGCGCAGTGTTGACCTGCTGCACGACCCGGCCGATGGCGTTGTCGGTGGTGCTGCTCGAACTGGCGTACGTTCCAGGGCTTGCGTCGGGCGACGGCGACGGCACCGCAATGTTGTCGGGGCCGAGAATGCCGGTGGAGTTTGCGCCGGTGCCCGAGTAAACCTCGCTGCTGTGTGTTTCCGACAGCGGGATCGGCGTGGTGCCCGGGCTCGGCTGCACGTACTGCTCCGACGTCGTCTGCTGCGAGTCGAAGTTCAGAGTCGCATTAACCTGCACCTGCGCATGCCCGGCGCCGACCAATGGCACCAAAAG
>JBOGEK010000334.1:0-2987 GCA_050743645.1 Acidothermaceae bacterium | reverse complement strand
CCTCAGAAGGCCTCATCGACGACGAGGTGGCGTCGGCGATGTCGCTCACCGGCACCCGCAGTCTCGAGCCGCATGTCGACGACGTGGTCGACGGACTGCACGCCTACCTGGCGCGAACGCCGGCGCGGTTGCTCGGGATCTACCTGCCGGATCTGGTTGGCGACCGCCGTCCGATCAATCAACCGGGCACCATCGACGAATATCCCAACTGGCGGGTGCCGATGGCCGATGCGCGCGGGCGACCTGTGCTGCTCGACGAGCTGATGGACTCGCCACGGGCTAGGCGGCTGGCCCACGTGGTCGCCGACCCCGACGCATCCGTTACGGTGGCGTCGGCTGGTGATCAGGCGATCGACGACTAGACCGACTCGATGACTGGCCGGCGATACAACAACTACGAGGCGAGGCAGAACGTGATCCCGCGTCGAACTCCGCGACTGGTCGCGCATACGGCCATCGCATTGGCCGTACTCTCGGGCAGCTTGCTCGCCATGGCCGGTCCCGCGCTGGCGATCGGTGAGCGCGGCGATCCTGGCGGCCGGCTCAGCTGGGTGCAGACCGTGCTGATCTTCGTGGGTATCCCGGTCGCGGCGGCGGCAGTCATCACCTTCCTCGTCTGCTTGCCATCGATGGTCAAGGGCCCGCGTTACCGACCTGGGCGTCCGTGGACCGCTGGCTCGGTGTGGTTCGGCGGCCCGGTCGACCAGACCGACCTGTCGGGCGTCACGTCGACTGATATCGACTCGGTCGAAGGGGGCGGCGCAAGTGCCCATTGGTGATGCGTTCACGCAGCGTCAGGCCGACCACATCCGGCAGGCGATTGCCTCGGCACGCGAGCAGACCGGGTTGCACTTTTCTGTCTACATCGGTGCGGTCGATGGTGACGCTCGTGAGCACGCGAAGCGGCTACACGCCAGTCTGGGTGTTGCGGCCGACATTGCCGTGCTGACGGTCGTCGAGCCCGAGCAGCGGCGGGTCGAGATCGTCACGGGCGCCCTCGCGCGCCGACGGCTCGACGACCGCGCGGCCGGCTTGGTGAGCCTGTCGATGGCGACCTCGTTCGCGGGCGGCGATCTTTCCGGTGGATTGGTGAACGGCATTCGCATGATGACGCAGTCGGCCGCGCGCCCGCCGGTGCTGCATCAGCATGAGGCCGACTAACCGGCTCTCGCGGTTCCCTCGTCTGGACCAAGCCATCAGTCAGCGGCGCCGAGCCGCCGGCGGCCTAACCGCCCGCTCTGCGGCCTGCGGCGATATCGCAGTCGCGGGCCTTGAGCGCGCGGACCAGCGCATCACGGTGTTCGGTCAGGATCCGGTGCAGCCCCGACGGCGGTTTGGCACTACGCAGGTAGCCGTCGATGCGGTCGATCGTCGACTGCTCGATAAGCATGAAGGGAAACAACCCCTCGGCGATCGTGCGCGCCATGTCGCCGGTTCGGCTTTCCCACACTCGGGCGATGTCGTCGAAGTAGCGGTCTGCGTAGGGCCGCAGGAGCTCGAGCTGGCCAGCCTGCTGGAACCCGCTGATCGTCGACGAAATCTCGGCGTTGTGCGCATCAGCACGTTCGACGACGAGCCGCCAGGCCCGTTCTTTCGCTTCCGCAGTAGGCATTGCGGCACGGACGGCGGCGGCGTGCCGTCGTCCGGCTGCGGTGTCGTCGCGGGCGACCTCGGCGTCGACGTCGGCGTCACCGGCACGGCCGTGTGCCGCAAGGCGGGAGAGCAAGGTCCAGCGCAGATCGGTGTCGAGCGCCAGGCCGGAAACCACCGTGTCACCTGCAAAAATCGACGAAAGGACGTCGAGGTGGCGCTCGGTGTTGGCGGTCGCCGCGAAGGCGCGCATGAACGCCAGTTGCTGGTCGCTGCCCGGTTCGGCGCTCTGCACATGGGCATGAGCCGCCGCGGCGAGCATGTCGAGACCGGCCTCGCGAAACGCGGGGTCGGCCCAACGCTCGATCGCTAGTCGAGCCTGCCGCAAAACGCTTTGCAGCACGCCGATATCGGTCTCTGCATCGATCAGATGAATGACCATGCGCACGTAGTCGCGGGCAGCCATCTCGGCGTCGCGGGTCATGTCCCAGGCGGCGGTCCAGCACAGCGTGCGTGGTAGCGACGCGCTGATGTCACCGATCGATTCAGTGACGGTGGCAAGTGACCTTTCGTCTAGACGTATCTTCGCGTAAGCGAGGTCCTTGTCGTTGACGAGTACGAGTTCGGGCTGCCGAATCCCTATGAGCTCAGGGATTTCGGTGCGTGCGCCGACGACGTCAAGCTCGATGGAGGTTTCGCAGATAAGTTCGCGCCCGGTGCGCCCGTAGAGTGCGACCGCCAGCCGATGCGAGCGCAGTGTGGGGTGCTCGGTTGGCGCCTCTTGGATCACGGCGAAAGACGTGATGACGCCGTCGCCGTCGGTCTCGATATCGGGTCGCAACGTGTTGACGCCCGCGCTTTCGAGCCATTCCTTCGACCACGCCGACAAATCACGACCGGACGACGATTCGAGGGCGGCGAGCAGGTCTTGCAACGTGCTGTTGCCCCAGGCGTGGGCCTGGAAATAGTTGCGGAGCCCGGCGAAGAACGGCTCGCGGCCGACCCAGGCGACGAGTTGCTTCAAGACCGAAGCGCCCTTGGCGTAGGTGATGCCGTCGAAGTTCGTCTCGACGGCCTCGATGTCGACGATATCGGCGGCGATGGGATGGGTCGTCGAGAGCTGATCCTGCCTACAGGCCCACGTTTTTTCTTCGTTCGCGAACGTGGTCCAGGCGTCGGTCCATCGGGTGGCCTCGACTTGGGCGAGGTTGGCCATGTAGGTGGCAAAGGATTCGTTGAGCCACAGGTCGTCCCACCAGCGCATGGTGACGAGGTCGCCGAACCACATGTGCGCCATCTCGTGCAGGATCGTGCCGGCCCGCTCGCCCCGCAGGAAGTCGGTGACCCTGGACCGGAACAGCAGGTCCTCGACGATCGTCACCGCGCCGGCGTTCTCC
>JBOGEK010000333.1:0-5089 GCA_050743645.1 Acidothermaceae bacterium | reverse complement strand
GACCGGCGGTCTGTGGCGCGTCAACAGTACGGTGCCGCCGACCTCGGGGTCAAAACGGGGTCGCAGCGTGCCTGGTCGCGGCCCTATTGCCCGAGCGCCGCCGCGAGGTCGACGGTCTGGTCGGCCGGAGGAACCGTAATGGTGACCGGCGTGTTGTAGGCCGTCACGTCGATCTCGGTGGTCATTGGGCCGACCGATGAGTCATACGACTCGGTCGCCTTGCGCAGCAGATTTTGGTCGTCGACCCACAGGTCGACGTCGATACTCGTGATGTCCAGGGTCGACGCCAGCTTCTGTAGCTGGGCTTTGAGGTTGCCGGTCAACTGCGTATCGGCCGTAGCCGGATCGATCACGCCGACATAGTGCTTCGTTGCGACGCCGGCGACAGATTCTTGGCCGACCTCGTGCAGGCTTCCACCCGCGAGCAACATGTCGAGATATTGCGATGGGTTGGCCTGCTGCGCCTGGTCCATCAGGCTCGACAGGTCGAGCCCCGTTAGCGACGACGCCTGGTCGAGCGGCACCGACACCCACTGCTTGCCGGTCTGGGCAGTGAGTTGCGGCATGCTCAGGTAGAGCGTCTCGGGAGTAAGGATCTCGTGCATCGGACCGACATTTTGGCCGCTGACCGACATCGTCGGGATCGTGAAATCGGCCTCGAGTTGCGGCGTCAGGACGTACCCGCCGTCCATCTTCATCGTCATTGCCGACGAGGTGACCGTCATGGTCATCGTCATCGACGTGACCTTCGCCATGGCGACCTTGTCGGCTGACAGTTCCGCGACGATCGCCGCGTTGCCGCTCGAATCACCGGAGCCGGCGGACGGCGAGCCCGCGGCCGGGGAGCCAACCGCGGACGACGTGACGTCAGACGGGTTGGGCTGGTTGGGCTGCGCGCCTCTGCTCGCGCAGGCCGCGAGAGCGAGGACGGCGGTAGCTGAAGCGGCTATGGCTATGGGTTTGCGCGGGCGCATCGGTCCCCCTGCGATAACGCGGACGGCGTAAAGATCTCCGGGAACGATAGCGCCTGATCGCTCGCCGAGAATGCCGTTACCCGAAATGTCACCGGCGTAAGGTTGCGCCGGACATCGGTCAGGCGTTCGCCTGCTCCTCGGTCAGCAGGTTGCGCGTGCGGTTCGGGTCGACCGGAATGCCGGGGCCCATCGTGGTCGTGACGGTGGCCTTCTTGACGTAGCGGCCTTTGGCGGTCGAGGGCTTCAACCGCATGACCTCGTCGATCGCGGCGGCGTAGTTCTCGACCAGTTGCTCGTCACTGAACGACGTCTTGCCGATGATGAAGTGCAGGTTCGACTGGCGGTCGACCCGGAACTCGATCTTGCCGCCCTTGATGTCGGTGACAGCTTTGGCAACGTCGTTGGTGACCGTGCCCGTCTTCGGGTTCGGCATCAGACCACGGGGGCCGAGCACGCGACCGAGGCGACCGACCTTGCCCATGAGATCTGGCGTGGCGACGGCAGAGTCGAAGTCGAGGAATCCGCCGGCGACCCGGTCGATCAGTTCGTCGGCGCCCACGATGTCGGCGCCCGCCGCCTTCGCTTCTTCGGCCCGGTCGCCGGTGGCGAAGACCAGCACGCGGGCGGTCTTACCCGTGCCGTGCGGGAGATTGACGGTGCCGCGAACCATCTGGTCAGCTTTGCGCGGGTCGACACCAAGCGACAGGGCGACTTCGACGGTGCCCGGGTTCTTGGTCGTCGAGGTCTCGCGGGCCAGCCGAACCGCCTCGAGCGGCGCATACAGCTTGTCGTGGTCGACCTTGGCGGCCGCGGCGGTGTATGCCTTGCTGCGCTTCATTGCTACTCCTGCTCGTGAATGGAGGTCGTGGTACATCGGGCCGCGCTCGGCCCTCCCACGGTGATGCGGAATGCGTGACGGCGTTAGCCGTTGACCGTGATGCCCATCGACCGGGCGGTGCCAGCGATGATCTTCTCGGCCGCCTCGATGTCGCGGGCGTTGAGGTCGGGCATCTTCGCCTCAGCGATCTCACGCACCTGTGCCTTGGTGAGCGACGCGACCTTGGTCTTGTGCGGTACGGCCGAGCCCTTGTCGACGCCGGCGGCCTTCTTGATCATCTCAGGTGCCGGTGGGGTCTTCGTGATGAACGTGAACGAGCGGTCTTCGTAAACCGAGATCTCGACCGGAATCACGTTGCCGCGCTGCGCTTCGGTGGCCGCGTTGTACTGCTTGCAGAAGTCCATGATGTTCACGCCGTGCTGGCCCAACGCCGGGCCGATCGGCGGCGCAGGCGTCGCGGCACCGGCGTTGATCTGCAGCTTGATGATCGCTGCGAGCTTCTTCTTCGGGGGCATAGCGGTCCTTTGGGCGTGTCCTTGGTGACGTCCAGATGCGGACGGGCCTAGCAAGAGTACGGGACGGCGGCGGCCGCTTACCAATCCGCCCGATCCGCCGTCCCCCTAAAGCTTCGTGACCTGGTTGAACGACAGCTCGACTGGGGTTTCGCGACCGAAGATCGACACGAGCACCTTGAGCTTCTGCTGGTCGGCATTGATCTCTGAGATGGACGCCGGAAGCGTGGCGAACGGGCCGTCCATGACGGTAACCGATTCACCGATTTCGAAGTCGACGATCTTCGGCGCAGCCGCGGCGGCCGCCTCTTTTTGCTCCCGGGTCGGTGGCGCGAGGAAGCGGAAGACCTCATCGAGGGTCAGCGGCGAGGGCTTGCTCGAACTCGGCCCGACGAAGCCGGTGACAGCTGGCGTGTAGCGAACCGCCGACCAGGACTCGTCGGACATTTCCATGCGGACAAGCAGGTAGCCAGGGAAGACGTTGCGCTTGACCGTTTGCCGCTTGCCATTCTTGATCTCGGTGACCTCTTCTTGAGGAACCTCGATCTGGTAGATGAAATCTTCCATGTTCAGCGACTGAATGCGGGTCTCGAGATTGGCCTTGGCCTTGTTCTCGTATCCGGCGTAAGTGTGGACGACGTACCAGTCGCCCGACGCGCTGCGCAGTGACTGGCGAAACGTCTCGGCCGGATCGGCATCGACGTCAGGATCGGCATCGACGTCAGGGTCCACGGCTACCTCGGACTCCGTGGCGACCTCGGAATCCGCAACGGGCCGGGGGTCGGAAACAGCCTCGGCACTCGCATCGGTACCGGTAGCCGGGACGTCGATCGGGTCGTCGTCGCTCGACCATGGTGACTCGGTCACTGGCTTTCGCTTTCTGCTTCGAGGCTTACAGGAGCTGGACGGTAGGGCGATCGCGCCTTCGCTAGCCCCAAATCTTCAGCACCGACCAGTTGGTGCCGTAGTCGACGAAGAACACGATGGCCATCACGACCACCGAGAAGACCACGGTGACGATCGTGTAGGACACCAGCTCTTTTCGGGTCGGCCAGATGACCTTGCGCAGCTCGTTGACGATCTGGCGCCACCAAAGTCCGATGCGCGCGAAGGCATTGCCGCGCTCGACCGGGCGAGCCGGTCGGCGCTCGGGCCTTGGGGCCGCGCCTGTCGTGGTGTCGCTCACGTGCACCTTCCAGTGTCGCTTGAACTTCGAGTGTCACTCGAACTTCGGGCTGAACGAGAACTTCGGGGCTGAACGAGAACTTCGGGGCTGAACTAACGTCTCTGCACTGGTGCAGGGCAGGAGGGACTCGAACCCCCAACCGCCGGTTTTGGAGACCGGAACTCTGGCCAATTGAGCTACTGCCCTTCGCGGCCCCGCCCGCCCGCCGGCAGCCGCCAGCAGTTGGGCACGAACCAGCCTCGACAGTGTACGTGGAGGGGCGGAATGGGTCGAACGCGGCGCCGCGCCCGGTCGCGGACGATGCCGAAACCCACGCGCGCCCGGTCGCGCGAGCGTGGGAACATTGGTGTCATGACCGACGCCTCCCTGTCTGCAGCTCGCCCGTCAACCTCATCACCCATCGCTGGCGGCAGTCGCGTTTCCCGCCGGATCGGCGCAATCGCCGAGTCGGCGACCCTGGCGGTCGACGCCAAGGCGAAGGCATTGAAGGCAGCCGGTCGACCGGTCATCGGGTTCGGTGCCGGTGAACCCGACTTCGCCACCCCGGCACCCATCGTCGAGGCCGCCGTCGCGGCTGCTCGCGACCCCAAGAACCACCGGTACACGCCGACGCCCGGCTTGCCCGAGCTGCGCGAAGCGATCGCCGCAAAGACCGCACGCGACTCCGGTTACCAGGTCTCGGCCAGCCAGGTGCTCGTCACAAACGGTGGCAAGCAGGCGGTCTACCAGGCATTTGCGACGCTGCTCGATCCCGGCGACGAAGTGCTGCTACCCGCGCCTTACTGGACCACCTATCCCGAGGCGATCGCGCTCGCCGGCGGCGTGCCGGTCGACGTGGTCGCCGACGAGTCGTCCGGCTTTCGGGTGAGCGTCGAGCAGCTCGAAGCTGCGCGCACGCCGCGCACCAAGGTGTTGCTGTTCTGCTCGCCGTCCAACCCGACCGGCGCGGTCTACTCCCCCGAGCAGGTCGAGGCGATCGGCCGCTGGGCGGTCGAGCACGGCGTCTGGGTGGTCGCCGATGAGATCTACGAGCACCTGGTGTACGGCGAGGCGACCTTCTCGTCGATGCCGGTCGTCGTGCCCGAGCTCGCCAACACCTGCGTCGTGCTCAACGGGGTGGCCAAGACTTACGCCATGACCGGCTGGCGGGTGGGCTGGATGATCGGTCCCGCCGACGTCATCAAGGCCGCCACGAACTTGCAGTCGCACCTGTCGTCGAACGTCTCCAATGTGTCGCAGCGGGCGGCGTTAGCTGCGGTGTCGGGCGACCTCACCGCCGTCGCCGAGATGCGCGCGGCGTTCGATCGCCGACGCCAGACCATCGTGCACATGCTGAACGAGATCCCGGGCGTTGTGTGCGCCGAGCCACAGGGTGCCTTCTACGCCTATCCGTCAGTGCGCGAGCTGATCGGTCGCGAAATCCGGGGCAAGCGCCCGGCGTCGTCCGCTGAACTTGCGGAGCTGGTGCTCGACGAAGCCGAGGTTGCCGTGGTGCCAGGCGAGGCGTTCGGCACTCCGGGCTACTTCCGCATGTCGTACGCGCTTGGTGATGACGATCTGATCGAGGGCGTCAACCGCA
>JBOGEK010000332.1:0-8182 GCA_050743645.1 Acidothermaceae bacterium | reverse complement strand
GCTGATACGAATGCAGGCCAAGCCCCGCGCCGCTAGCCGTTCGTGCACTTGCTCGGCCAAGGTCTTCGCCACGAAGGTAGCGGTGTCGACGCGGTCGATCGGTGGGTCGAGAGCCATCTCGACCGCGAGGTCGGGTGGTGCGCTACGGGCGGACGGCGGTCGTGCCTCCACCCCGTGCGCAAGATCGTGCAGGTAGGCGGCATCGGGCCCGAACCGAGCGAGCACGTCGGCTCGCGGTAACGCGGCAAACCCGCCAAGCGTGTGGACGCCGAGCCGCACAAGCAGGTCGGCGAGATCTGGTCGCTCCAGCGCCCGAACGTGTAGCGGGGCAAGGAAATTCGCCACCCCGCCGCTCGGTACTACCTGGGCGAGATAGGCAGCCTGGATGGCGGTGAAGCTGCCGTCGGCGAGTCCCAACTGAACGTCTCGGCCGGTTTCGTCGGCAACTGTCGTAGAAATCTTTGCCAGTAACGGCAATTCGCCCTTGTAGTAGCGGGTGGCTCCGCGAGCGGCTACCACGATCAGGCCCGGCCGCACGATCTCGATGCCGGGCACCAAAGCCTCTACCGACTCGGCGACCGGCTCGAACAGTCGAGCATCGCGGCTCGGATCATGCGGGTAGACCGCAAGTTCTGGGCAACGCGATTGCGCGTCGCGGCGGCGTTGACCTCGGCGCACCCCTTCGAGGCGGGCGGCTGCCGAGCAGGCGAAAATGCGACCGCCCTGAAGCACCGCGCCGGGAAGCTCAGCACTGCCACCCGCCGCGATCACCGGCCAGTCGGGACACCACACCGCCAGCGTGCGGACCGCACGATTGCTATTGCCAGCCGAACAATTGCCCATCATCGAACACCTTGCTCATGCAGCGTTTTCATGGGCGAGTGAGACCGCGCCGTCAATCCCTGGCAGCCATACCTTCACCCGCTGCGGTCGAGTTGCAGAACCTCGGCCGAGTGCCTGCACCTCGATTTGTCGAGCGCGCAGGTAACCGTGACCTGCACCGAGCCCCTGCCAGCTGCTGCGGGTAACCGAAAGCCCGACCATCGCGCCCTCCCAAGCGCCGGCAACGAGCAAAACGGCCGAGCGTTCGCGAGCTCGCGCAGTCAGTCGCCGCATGTCGCCCTGACTGGCCCGTGCGGGTGGATGCACGACGACAAGATCGAAAGCTTCGAGCAGGCTTGCGGTCACAGTGGCCCATTGCTCGCCCGGCTCGGCCACCCGAACGAACCGCTCGAGCACAACGCCCGCCTCGACCGCGGCCGCGCTGCCAAGCAGCGGCGACCCGACCTCAGCACACCACCCAGGGCGTTTCGAGACCTGCGCGGTCAAAGCCAAGACCAGGGACGGCGATCGGCTCACGGTGATCGTCGACCCTCGGCGCAACCCACCTCCGGGAAACAATGACGCAAGCGCTGGCGGAACCGGCAGCACCGCATCACTGGGCATGCCATCTGGCGTCGGACGGGTCAACGGACCGACACCGACGCGTTCGAGCAGGTCAGGTGAGAGGGCTGCGACGTGAAGCATCTGTCAAGTATCGAACATATGTTCGAACGCCGCAATCGGTTCCTCTTGATCCGTGAATCCGCCGGAACTCTAAGCTGCGACCATGACGGACGACGAAAAGCAGGCGCTCCATCCGAACGTGATCCGAGTACAGGAGGCGTTGGCCGCCGCCGGCGCAACCGGCCAGGTGCGCACGCTCGACGACTCAGCACGCACTGCGGCGGAGGCAGCGGCGGCCCTCGGCGTCGAGATCGGCCAGATCGCCAACAGCCTGGTGTTTCGCGCCGACACCGAGCCGCTGCTCGTGTTGACCAGCGGGCGGCATCGGGTCGACACCGCGAAGGTCGCGGCTCTCGTCGGCGTTGCCAAGGTCGGCCGAGCCGACGCCGACTTCGTGCGCGAGCACACCGGCGTGGCCATCGGCGGAGTCTCGCCGGTAGCGCATCCGAAGCCGCTGCGCACGCTGGTCGACACCGCGCTCGCCGATTACGACGAGGTCTGGGCGGCCGCCGGCCATACCCACGCCGTGTTTGCGACCACATTCGATGAGTTGCTACGGCTCACGAACGGCACACCAGCCGATGTCGGCGCCGAACAGGCACAATGACGTCATGGATGAACCCACGGAGTCCCCGTCCGCGCCAGCATCGGCAGCAGAAAGCACGGCAGTAGAGAGCACGGACGACGAGATGCGCCGGCGTTACCGCGAAGCGCTCGAGCGCAAGCACGGCGGCGGCCCGGGCTCGGCCGGCGGGCACAGTGGCCCCAAAGCCGCTGCGCCGACGAGTAACGACAAGACCAAGCGAACATTCCGCCGCAAGTCCGGCGGCTGACCAAGCACCCTGCTCTTCATGATCAAGCACTTAGGCGCAACCCCACTGCGAATTCGTTGCGCCTAAGTGCTTGATCATCGAGGTGCCGTTGAGGCCGCTAGTTCAATGACCAGGTGACGTTGGTGGTCACCGTGACGTCTTGTGAGCCGGCCTGAATCGGCACCGCAGGTGCCGACGCAGCTGCGGCCATCGGCGCATTGAACATCATCGGTTGCGGCTGGTCGTTCGTTGATTCGGAGATGCTGACCACTGCGCCCAATGACCGGCCGGCAGCAGTGGCATATGCCTGCGCTTTTGCTTTGGCGTCGGCGAATGCCTGCTGGCGCGCCTGAGCGATGAGCGCACTGTCACCATCGAGGTCAAGTGTCGCGCTGCCGATCTGCAGCGCATTTCCGCCTGCCGTTGCGGCGTCCGAGATAATCGTGCCCGCTTTGGTGAGGTCACGCAGCACTACGGACAGGTTCTCGCTCACCGTGTAGCCCGTGAGCTGCGCACCCTTGTCGCTGTAGTTGTAGTTCGGTTGCACCGAAAGGCCTGAAGTCTGCAGGTCGGCGTCGGCAACGCCGTCCGACTTAAGGGTTTTTTGCACGTTGGCCATGGTGGTGTTGGCGACCTGCATCGCGCTGTTCACATCGGGCTTGGTCACGTTGACCGAGCTCTGCATGCGCAACAGATTCGGTGTACCGGTCACCCGGCCGGTGCCAGCGACGCTGATGCCCTGGTTCGCGGCGCCGCCGCTCGGGCTCGGTTCAGCTGAACCGACATCTGCTCGTGCAGCCGGAGCGGCCGAAGCCGAATGCCCCCACGTGTACGCACCGACCACGACCACGGCCGCAACGACTCCGATACCCAGAGAACGAAATCCAATGCTTACAGGCATAGCAACCTCCGGTGAACGGCAGCGATCAAGTCGCTCAAGTTGCCGGTTCGACGCAGCCGGTCAGCTGTCGGTTCCACGAGAGCCGCGACGGGCAGACGACCGCAAGAACCGCAAGCACGCTGCCGTTTGGCGCGGTACACCGCGTCAGAGGTCAGCGTGCTCGGTGAGGCGTCGCGGCACGACTGGATCGGCGAGCCCGAGGTTCTGGTAAATCTCGCGGGTAGCGGTGGACTTGTTCAAGGTGATGAAGTGCAGGCCAGGCACGCCTTCGTCGAGCAACCGCCGGCACATCTCGCTCGCCACCTCGAGACCGATCGCGCGGACGGCGTCGGCGTCGTCGGCAACGGCAAGCAGCCGCTTCGCCAGCGCAGGCGGGAAGTCGTCACCGGACAAGATGGAGAACCGCTCGATCTGGCCGATCGACGTGAGCGGCATGATGCCGGGCACGATTGGCATGTCGCAGCCAGCCGCGACCGCGCGATCGCGCAACCGCAGATAGTCGTCGACCGAGAAGAACATCTGCGTGATCGCGAAATCGGCACCTGCTTCGCACTTGCGCACCAGGTTGGCGATGTCTTCTTCAGGAGTGGCCGAGCGGGGGTGCTTCGTCGTGAACGCCGCGACGCCGACGCAGAAATCGCCGGACGCCTTGACGAGGCGCACCAGCTCCTCGGCGTAGTGAAACCCCTCTGGATGCGCGACCCACTCCCCTTGCGGGTTACCAGGCGGATCGCCGCGCAACGCCAGCATGTTGCGGATGCCCGCACCCGCGTACTGGCCGATGACGTGTCGCAGCTCAGCCGCCGAATGGTTGACCGCGGTGAGATGGGCAACTGGGGTCAACGTCGTCTCGGTCGCGATCCGCTCGGTGACACGCACTGTGGTGTCGCGCGTAGAACCACCGGCACCATATGTGACCGACACGAATGTTGGCCGCAGTTGCTCGAGCTGGCGAAGCGCCTGGAACAGCGAGCGCTCACCCTGCTCGGTCTTCGGCGGGAAGAACTCGAACGAGAACGAGTGCCCGCCGCGCCCGAGCAGCTCTTTGATCGTGCTCGCACGATCATTCAGCACAGAGGCGCGGCCCAAAGACATGTGATCAGGGTAGCGGCACAGCCATCGCACGCAGTCGCGTCGCGAACGCAGCAGCCGCCGCGCCGGGATCAGCTGCGTCGGTAATAGCCCGGACGACGACAACCCGGCGCGCCCCGGCCTCGATCACCTCGTCGAGGTTGGTGAGGTCGATGCCTCCGATGGCAAACCAGGGCCGTTGGGTGTTGAGGCTCGCCACGTAACGAACGAGGTCGAGGCCCGGTGCCGGCCGGCCCGGCTTCGTCGGCGTCGGCCAGCACGGTCCGACGCAGAAGTAGTCGATGCCCTCCTCGTCGGCGGCGGCGGACGATTCGGCAATCGAATGCGACGAGCGGCCGATCAACGTGTCGTTGTCGACCAGGCAGCGCGCCGCAGAGATCGGCAGGTCGTCCTGGCCCAAGTGCAAAATCCGCGCGCCCGAGGCGAACGCAATGTCGGCGCGATCGTTGACGGCCAGCAGCTTGCCGTGCCGAACACAGGCCGCGGAGAACACCTTGAGCGCAGCAAGTTCGTGCTTTGCTTCCATGCCTTTTTGCCGTAGCTGCACGACGTCGACGCCGTTCGACAACACCGCGTCGAGAAACTCCGGCAGGTCGCCATGCTTCTCGCGAGCATCGACGCAGAGGTAGAGGCGCGCCTCAGAGAGCGAGGGCTTGGGCACGCCGTTTCACCTCCGTACCGCGATTTTCGACTAACGCCTGAACCGGTGAACCGGGCAGTGAATCGTCTGGCGTGAACAGCCAGCGCAGCGCTTCGTCGTCCGAAAAGCCGCAGTCAGCGAGCAAAGTGAGCGTGCCGGGCAAGCCTTTGAGCACCGCGCCGTCCTGGACGAAGGGTGCCGGAATCCGCAACACCCCGTCGGCGCGGACGGCGAGCATCTTGCGCTCGCGTAGTAGCTGCCGAACCTTCGTGACGTCGACGCGGAGCTGGTCGGCGGCTTCGGGGACGGTGATCCAGGTCGAGATCAAGTCGTCGAGATCGGCGGGAGAAACCATGCTGAGTAGCCTGTCACGCTAGTCTCGGCGTCTATGAGCGAGGTCTTGGGGGACGCCGACCCGCCGGCGCGTGGGGGCCGATTACCGGACGACGACCGCCCTGCCTTCGACGATTTCGACGATGACAGCGACTTCGGCGACGGCTTCGACACTGAGCCCGGCCCGCTGCGCCGGTTTGTCGCGAAGGTCGCTACGCGGGAGTCACTGGCGATAGCGGCGATCGTGATCGCGAGCGCCAGCCTGCTCGACCTTCCGGTAGTCGGAGACGCCGTCAACTCGCTGTCGGTCTCGCGTGGATTCGACGCCGCGTTCCTTGGCCGGGTTAACGCCGCCGGCCAACTCGTGGTCGCCGCCATCGGTTTCGCGTTGGCGATCACTGCGCGCCGCCGCAAGCCAGTCGCGGAGCCGAACGATCCGCCCACCAACTGGGTGCCGCAGGTCAGTGGCGCTGCGCTGATCATCGGGGCCGTGTCGGGCGTGCTTGCGGTCGTCGCGTTTTTGATCGCGGGTACCGCGCACCAGCCAACTGATGGTGGTTTCCAATCGGGCATCTCGGTGGTGCCGCAAGCAACCGTGACCGCTGGACCGGCACCGATTCTCGACCAAGGCAACCAGGCGCCCGTGCCGGGCTTCGACTTCGCGTCGCCTCCCAACGCCATCGCCAGCTTCGTCCTCATCGACCCGTCGAGCGGCGCACAGGTCAGCATCGATCCCTCGACCGGCGCGCTCGTCACGGTCGGCCCCTCGCCGTCGACCTGAACCTGCGTGACTGAACGACTAAGCTGGCACGTACACGGGAGTCCGGCACTACCGGGCTGAGAGGGCGGTGACTGGCCGCCGACCGTCGAACCTGCTCCGGGTCATGCCGGCGAAGGGAGTCTCGGTGCCTACAGCAGCAGCGCTTCCGTCGTCCGACGTGATCGTCGTGGGTGGGGGCGCAATCGGCCTGGCGATCGCGTGGCGCAGCGCGCTTCGCGGGCTGGCGGTGATCGTGGTCGACGACGAGCCCGGCGGCGGCGCCTCACATTTCGCCGCGGGCATGCTCGCGCCGGTCACCGAAGTGCATTACGGCGAAGAAGATCTACTGCAGTTGAACCTTGCGGCCGCGCGACGGTATCCGTCATTCGTCGCCGAACTCGAAGAAGCATCGCGGACGACGGTGGGCTACCGGGAATGCGGAACGTTGGCGATCGCCTTCGATGCCGACGACAAGGCGGCACTGGCTGATCTTCAGCAATACCAGGCATCGCTGGGTTTGGCGTCGACGCCCCTGACCTCACGTGAATGCCGCGCACTCGAACCGTATCTGGCACCTAGCGTGCGAGGCGGTTTGCTCGTCGAAGGCGACCACCAGGTCGACAACCGACGGCTTGTCAGGGCATTACTCGCTGCCTGCGACCGCGCGGGCGTCCAATTTCATCGGCAGCGGGCCACCGAAATCGTCGTCGACCGTGACCGGGTCGTTGGCGTCGACGACCTTCGTGGTGAGCACACCGTGCTGGCGGCCGGTTGCTGGAGCGGCGACCTGAAGGGGTTGCCGTCGTCCGCGCTGCCGCCGGTTCGGCCGGTGAAGGGCCAGATCCTGCGCCTTCACGACAACCCGATGCGCCCGCTCATTGGGCACAACGTGCGCGCGATCGTGCGCGGTCGACCGATTTACCTTGTGCCAAGGGAAAGCGGCGAGATCGTGCTCGGCGCCACGAGTGAAGAACTCGGGTTCGACCAGACGGTCACTGTTGGTGGCGTGTCGGAATTGCTTGCCGATGCTAGGGAATTGATTCCCGGCATTGCCGAACTGGCGCTGGCCGAGTCGTCGGCGGGATTGCGGCCAGGCTCTCCCGACAACGCTCCGATGATCGGGCCGAGCGAGCTGGCAGGCCTGGTGATCGCGACGGGCCACTACCGAAACGGAATTCTGCTGACGCCGGTAACCGCCGACGGCGTGGCCGAGTTGCTTGCAACCGGAGCGCTGCCAGGCGAATTCGAACGTTTCGACCCGCGTCGCTTCGGCGATATCGCCACGATGAGGGTGTCGGCGGCGTCGGCGCGATGAAGTTGGCGGCGCGATGAAGTTGGTCGTGAATGGCGAGCATCGCGAATTCGCTGATCTGGCAAGACTTTCCGACATCGTTGCCGAGCTAACCGATGCCGCACAAGGGATTGCGGTCGCCGTGAACGCGACCGTCGTGCCGCGTGGCTCCTGGACGACGACTGGGCTTGCCGACGGTGACGAGATCGAAGTGTTGACTGCAGTGCAGGGAGGCTGACGACGTGGACGACCCATTCGTGCTTGCTGGTGAGACGTTCACCTCTCGGCTCATCATGGGCACCGGTGGCGTGCCGAGTCTCGACGTTCTTGATGCGGCCTTAGTGGCCTCGGGCACCGAGCTCACGACCGTGGCAATGCGGCGGGTCGACCCTGCTGCTCGCGGGTCGATTCTCGACGTACTCACCCATCGGGGCGTGCGGGTGCTACCGAACACGGCCGGCTGTTACACCGCGAGTGATGCGGTGCTCACCGCGCAACTAGCGCGTGAGGCGTTGCAGACCAACTGGGTGAAGCTCGAAGTCATCGCCGACGAGCACACCTTGTTGCCCGACGCGGTCGAGTTGCTCGATGCCGCCGAACGACTCGTCGACGACGGGTTTGTGGTTTTGCCTTACACGAACGACGATCCGGTGCTTGCTCGGCGACTCGAACAGGCTGGCTGTGCGGCCGTTATGCCGCTGGGCGCTCCCATCGGTTCAGGCCTCGGCATCCGCAACCCGCACAACATTGAACTCATCGTCGAAAACGCTGGCGTCCCAGTGATTCTCGACGCCGGAATCGGCACTGCGAGCGACGCCGCGCTCGCGATGGAGTTGGGCTGCGACGC
>JBOGEK010000331.1:0-2535 GCA_050743645.1 Acidothermaceae bacterium | reverse complement strand
ACTCGAGCCAGGCAGCCCGCTCGCACATCGTGCGTACGGTGTCGAGGCCGTGCGACACCAACACGATGGTCTTACCGGAAGCCCGCAGATCGGCGAACTTCTCGCTGCACTTGCGCTGGAAGTTCTCGTCACCGACCGCGAGCACTTCGTCGACCAGCAGCACGTCGGGATCGACGTTGATCGCCACCGAGAAACCCAGCCGCACGTACATGCCGCTCGAATAGTTCTTCACCGGGGTGTCGATGAACTTCTCAAGCCCTGCGAAGTCGACGATCTCGTCGAACTTGGCGTCGATCTGCTTCTTCGACAACCCCAGGATCGAACCGTTCAGGTAGACGTTTTCGCGACCGCTGAGCTCTTGGTGGAATCCAGCGCCGAGTTCGAGCAGTGCCGACACCTTGCCATGCACCGAAATGCTGCCCTGGTCGGGCCGCAGGATCTTCGCCATGCATTTCAGCAGAGTCGACTTGCCAGAACCGTTCTGGCCGATCAGCCCGAAGGTCGTTCCGGTCGGCACTTCGAGGCTCACGTCTTTCAGCGCCCAGAACTCGTCGTAATTCGCGCGGCCACCGCGCATCATCGCGGCTTTCAGCGACTGATTTCGCTCGTGGTAAAGGCGAAAACGCTTAGAGACGTTGTCGACGCGGACGGCGATCTCGCCCGGCGTACCGTGCGGAACAACTCCGCCGAACATCGTCACAGTTCCTCCGCCAGCCGCGGCTCGAGCTTGCGGAACACCCGCAGCCCGATCCACAGCATGAGAGCCGACGCGACGATCGGCCACACCACGTCGGTCCAGACCGGGAAAGTGAGCTTATACATGAGCGCGTGGTAGGTGTTCGAGAAGCCGACCATCGGGTTGGCCTTATAAATCCACAAAACCCAGTCATGCGTATAGAAGTGGTGGGCCGGGTGCGGGTCGCTCAGCGTCGGCACGGCCAGTATGCGGTCGTGAATCTGCGTCTGGTAGTCGTAGATGACCGGTGTGGCGTAGAACCACAGCTGCATGAAGATGGCCACGAAGTGCTGCACGTCGCGGAAGTAGACGTTGAGCACCGACAGCGCGAGCCCGACGCCGATCACGAACAGCGTCTCGAAGAAGACGAACACGACCACCAGCGGCAACCACGGCAAGACCATGTTGCCGACGACGAGGAACGCCACCGACAGCACGCCCATCTCGATGAGCAAAGAGACGTCCCACGACAGCACCTGCGCGACGATCAATACCTCGCGCGGGAAGTAGACCTTCTTCACCAGATTCGAGTTCGCGATCAACGCGCCCATCGAACCGTTGATGCCGTTCGACATGAAGTTGAACGGCAACATCGCGGTCAACAAGTACAAGGGGTAGGAGTTCAGCCCACTGCCCGACGGTGGCAGCTTCGCCTTGAAGACGACGCTGAACACCAGCGTGTACATCAGCGCCAGCGCCAATGGGTTGATCATCGACCAGGCCCAACCGATGGTCGACCGCTTGTACTTGCCACGCAGTTCGCGCTGGACCAGGTTGCCGAGGAGTTCTCGGGAGCCGGCCACCTCGGCCACGATGGTCATCAAACTCCTTCCGGACGCGCGTCAGTCTACGGGGCAGCACCCCGTCGTCCGGCGCTCGCTACTGTGGCCCACCGTGGGTGTCTCGATGGGTGGTTCCAAGCGACTGCGGGTCGCGCTCGACGCGACCCCCTTGCTCGGCGCACGGACCGGAATAGGCCGCTACGTCGAGCAGCTCGTGCGTGCCCTGCGCACAGCGGTTCCGGACGCCGAAACACCCGAGCTACGGCTGGTGCCGCTCACGTGGCGCGGCGCCCGTGACCTGGTGAACGCGGCACCTCAGCTGCCCGGAGTCACGGCCGGTACGCGCCGGGCGCCGGCCCGATTACTGCGCGAATTGTGGGCCCGCAGCGCGTTCCCGCCCGCGGAATTGCTCTCCGGTGCGGCCGACATCTGGCACGGCACGAACTTCGTGTTGCCGCCCACGATGCGCGCCAAAGGCGTCGTCACCGTGCACGACCTCACTTATCTGCATCACCCGCAATGGGTCACGCCCGACGTCGTCCGATATCGGTTGCTCGTGCCCACCGCGCTGAAACGGGCAGCCGCCGTGTGCACGCCGAGCAAAGCCGTTCGCGCGGAGCTTCTCGACGCGTATCCGAAGCTCGATCCGGCGCGCGTGTTCGCGACTCCCCTGTGTGTCGACACCGCACTTTTCGAAGCCACCCCCCCGGACGACGGAAAGCGTCGCCGTCTCGCGCTGCCGCCGAATTACCTGCTGTTTCTGGGAAGTTCGGAACCCCGCAAGGGTCTCGACGTCCTGCTCGATGCTTATCGGCTGCTGCACGGGCGAGGAGTCGAGCTGCCACAACTGCTTGTGGTGGGGCCGACGGGTTGGGGCGACACGGCGTCACGCGATGGATTGCCTGGCGGCCTGGTCGTCGAGGGCGGGTACCGCAATGCGGGTGATATCCCCGCGATCGTCGCCGGTGCGTCCGCACTGGTCTATCCCTCTCGCTACGAGGGTTTCGGGTTGCCGCC
>JBOGEK010000330.1:0-2641 GCA_050743645.1 Acidothermaceae bacterium | reverse complement strand
CCATGCTGGGCACCGCTCGCGGGATCGAGACCAAGCTGGTGCCAGCCCGTGGCTTCGAGCTAGCGCTCATCCCGCCAGTTCCGCTGCCTCGCTCACTCACGCCGTCGTTGCTCACGGTGCCGATCCGGATGCGGGCCGCCGTCCGCGAGACGGCCGCGGTATTTCGCCGGGTCGAGGCCGACGTGCTGATCGGGTTCGGTGGCTACGTCTCGCTGCCGGCCTATCTAGCGGCGAGAAGCGAGAAGCTGCCGTACGTCGTCCATGAGGCGAACGCAAAACCCGGACTGGCGAACCGCTGGGGTGCGAGGTTCACGCCGTTCGTTGCCTCAAGTGTCGCCGACCATCGGCTGCCCAACGCCGTCCCACTTGGGATTCCGCTGCGAAGCGAGGTGAGCTCCCTCGACCGGGAGTCGCAGCGCGCGGCCGCACGCGCACAATTCGGGTTGCTGCCTGATGCCCCGGTGCTCCTGGTGTCGGGTGGTTCGCAAGGAGCCAGATCGATCAACCGCACGGTTGTGGCGGCGGCCGCTGATCTCGGTGCAGCGGGTGTGCAGGTGTTGCACGTTGCGGGCCCGACCCAGCGTGCCGACGTCGAGGCCGGTGCGCCCACCCGGGCTGCCGCTGAGCCGCCGTACCTGGTCTTGGGATACGCCGAGAACATGCAACTGGCTTATGCGGCCGCAGATCTGATGTTGTGCCGCGCGGGGGCGATGACCTGCGCGGAGCTGACCGCCGTCGGCCTGCCGGGCGCCTACGTTCCGCTCCCGCACGGCAACGGCGAGCAGCGGTTCAATGCCGAGCCAATCGTCGAGGCCGGCGGCGGGGTCATGGTGGCCGACGCTGACCTTCGGCCCGGCTGGATTCACGACACGTTGCTGCCGCTGCTGACCGATCCGGCTCGGCTGGCTGCGATGTCGAAGGCGGCCGCGACGTTGGGCCGCCGCGACGCTGACGACAAACTGGTCGACATGATTGTCGAAGCCGCAGGCACCGCACGCGCCGCAGGTAAAGGCGCGCCGGCGTGAGCGCACCGCTCGAGTCGGCCGAATTCTTGCCCGCCGAGGCGCTCGGACGCGTGCATTTCGTCGGCATCGGGGGCGGCGGCATGTCGGGCATCGCGCGCATCATGCTCACCAGAGGCGTGCCGGTGTCGGGCAGCGACGCCAAGGACTCTCGGGTGCTGGCGGCACTTCGGGTGCTCGGCGCTCGGGTTGCGGTGGGTCATGATCCGGCCAATGTGGCCGATCTCGCGCCGGGCGACACGGTCGTGGTCTCGACGGCGATCAGCGCCAGCAACCCCGAGCTGGTCGAGGCCCGCGCCCGTGGCGTGCGGGTGCTACCACGCGCCGCGGCGCTCGCCGCAGTAATGGCCGGACGGCGGGGGATCGCCGTTGCCGGCACGCACGGCAAGACGACCACCACGTCGATGCTGGCCCGTGCGTTCCAGCACTGTGGCGAGGACCCGTCGTTCGCGATCGGCGCCGACCTGAACGAGCCGAGGTCGAATGCTCACGACGGCGCCGGCGACCTGTTCGTGGCCGAGGCCGACGAAAGCGACGAGAGTTTCTTGTTGTTGGCACCGTTCGCCGCGATCGTGACCAACATCGAGGCCGATCATCTCAACCACTACAACGGGCTCGAGGAGATCCACCAGGCATTCGAAAAGTTCAGCGGGCGGATCGCTCGCGGCGGCTTCGTCGTCGCGTGCGCCGACGACCTCGGCAGCCGTCGCCTCGCCGAGTCCGCCCGGGCTGCGGGTATCGACGTCCGGCTGTACGGCGAGGCGGCGGACGCCGACGTCAGGCTCGAAAATCTGGTGCTTGCAGGTGGCGGCTCGTCTTTTCACGTGGTGGCGGGCGGACGACGACTCGGCGAGGTCGTGTTGCGGGTGCCTGGTTGGCACAATGCGTTGAACGCGACCGGTGCGATCGCGATCGGCCTCGGGTTCGACGCCCCGTTCGCCGAGTTCAGCACGGGACTCACCGCGTTCACCGGTGCGCGGCGACGATTCGAACCGAAAGGGGTCGTTGCAGGCATCCGCGTCTTCGACGACTACGCCCACCATCCGACCGAGATCGCTGCGGTGTTGCGAGCGGGGCGTGAGGTGGCCGGCGACGGGCGGCTCGTTGTCGCGTTCCAAGCCCATCACTACTACCGCACTGCCGACTTCTGCAGCGAGTTCGGCGCTGCTCTCGGCCTGGCCGACGAGGTCGTGGTGATGGAGGTCTACGCCCCGGGCGAAACGCTGCTCCCTGGCGGCACTGGCTCAGCGCTGGCCGCCGCAGTAAGGCTGCCCGCCGAGCAGGTGGTGTTCGAGCCGTCATGGTCGGCGGTTCCGGCCCACCTCGCCGAACGGGCCCGGCCCGGCGACATCGTGCTCACGATGGGCGCCGGGGGAGACGTTGCGATGTTGGCGCCCGAGGTCATCGAGGCGTTGCGCGCTCGCCACCGCTGATCGCCAAGCGGGCTGTGGCCGCGGCGGCGGGCGGCTGTGGTCGGCTTCGGTCGGCTTCGGACGGCTTCGGACGGCTTCGGAAGGCGACACGCCGGGGCTGTCGTTGACCCGCCGGGCCATCGCCCTTAGTGTTCCTGCCGTTCTCAGGTTGACATAACTATAAGGGTCTACCTGAGGGTGAGGGTC
>JBOGEK010000329.1:0-4787 GCA_050743645.1 Acidothermaceae bacterium | reverse complement strand
GCACTCGAGCACCGCGCGCACCGGGCCGCCGGCGATGACACCAGTCCCTGGGCTCGCTGGACGAAGCATGACCACACCTGCTGCCGCCTCACCCGTGATCGGATGCGGGATGGTCGCCTGGATCCGGGGCACCTTGAAGAACGACTTCTTGGCCTCTTCAACACCCTTCGCGATCGCGGCCGGCACTTCCTTCGCCTTGCCGTACCCGACACCTACGGTGCCGTCGCCGTCACCGACGACGACCAGCGCGGTGAAGCTGAAGCGACGTCCGCCTTTCACGACTTTCGCGACACGGTTGATCGCGACGACGCGCTCAACGTAGTTGGTCTTCTCCGACGGCCCTTCGGGACGACGGTTGTCACGACGGTCGCGCCGGTCGCCACCGGAGCCGCCGGTGCCGCTGCCGCCGCCGGGGCCGCTGGGTCCGCGGCGCTGAGGTCCTGGCATCAGAGGTTTCCCATCTCGGTGGTGACGCAATAAGTGCAGACGTTCGGTGAGGTCTTCGGTGAGCGCACGGCGATATCCGACATCACAGCGTTAGACCGCCTTCGCGAGCGCCGTCGGCAATCGCGGCGACCCGGCCGTGGTACTTGTAGCCGCCCCTGTCGAACACGACAGCGGCGATTCCCGCCGCCTTGGCGCGTTCGGCGACGAGTGCACCAACCCGGCGGGCTTTAGCGGTCTTGTCGCCGGAGGCGGCGCGCAGGTCAGCTTCGAGGGTTGACGCTGACGCCAGCGTGCGGCCGGTCGAGTCGTCGACGACCTGCACGAAGACGTGCCTCGCCGACCGATTCACCACGAGGCGCGGACGCACAGTGCTGCCGGCGACCCGCTTGCGCACCCGAAAGTGGCGGCGCGACCGCAGCGCAGATTTGGTCGAGCCGCGCGCCTTGCGGCGGCTGAGCAGCCCGGAGTTTCCATGAGCCATGGGTTACTTACCAGCCTTTCCGACCTTGCGGCGCACGTTCTCACCCTGGTACCGCACGCCCTTGCCCTTGTACGGTTCGGGTTTGCGCAGCTTGCGGATGTTCGCGGCGACCTCGCCGACCTTCTGCTTATCGATACCGCGGACCACGAATCGGGTCGGCGCCTGCACTTCGAAGCTGATGCCGTCGGGGGCCACCACATTGACGTGGTGGCTGAACCCGAGCGCGAACTCGAGGTCGGAGCCCTTCGCCTGCACCCGGTAACCGGTACCGACGATTTCGAGTGTCTTGGCGAACCCGTCGGTGACGCCGGTGACCATGTTGGCGACCAGCGTGCGGCTCAGACCGTGGAGTGCGCGGCTCTTGTTCTCGTCGTTGGGACGGCTCACGCGAAGCGAGCCGTCGTCGTCCTTCTCGATCGAGATGGGCTCGGCGAGGGTGTGGGTCAAGCTGCCCTTCGGGCCTTTGACCGTGATGACCCGGTCAGTGATGTCGACGTCGACACCGCTCGGGATTTGGATCGGAAGTCGTCCGATGCGCGACATGAGTTCGTCTCCCTTACCAGACGTAGGCGAGGACTTCGCCGCCCACGCGGCGCTTCGCGCATTGCTTGTCGGTGAGCAGCCCGCCCGAGGTCGAGATGATCGCGATGCCCAGGCCGCCGAGAACGCGCGGCAAGTTCGTCGCCTTGGCGTAGACGCGCAGGCCAGGCTTGCTGACCCGCCGCACGCCCGCGATCGACTTCTCGCGGTTAGGGCCGTATTTCAACTCGACGACGAGGTTCTTCGCCGTCGGATGGCCTTCAACGTCTTCGACGTGGAAGCCAGCGATGTAGCCCTGCTCCTGAAGAATCTGGGCGACGTGCACCTTCATCTTCGAGTGCGGCATCGGGACGGTGTCGTGGTATGCGTTGTTCGCGTTGCGCACGCGAGTGAGCATGTCCGCGATCGGGTCGGTCATCATGGTTGGCCACTTGGCCTTTCTCGCCGTGGTTTCGCACGCCAATCAGTGGCGTGGACCTTCAGCGTCAGGGGTTTACCAGCTGCTCTTCGTCATTACCAACTGCTCTTCGTCACACCGGGTAGTTCGCCGCGGTGTGCCATCTCACGAAGGCAGATCCGGCACAGGCCGAACTTGCGGTAGACCGAATGCGGCCGACCACAGCGATTGCACCGCGTGTAGGCACGCACGGCGAACTTCGGCTTCGCAGCCGCCTTGATCTTGAGCGCGTTCTTCGCCATCAGTTCTCCTTGAAGGGGAAGCCCAGGAGGCGAAGCAGTGCGCGCCCCTCGTCGTCCGTCGTCGCCGTCGTCACCACGGTGATGTCCATGCCACGGAAGCGGTCGATCTTGTCTTGGTCGATCTCGTGGAACATCACTTGCTCGGTAAGCCCGAACGTGTAGTTGCCGTTGCCGTCGAACTGCTTCGGCGACAGGCCGCGAAAGTCACGGATGCGGGGCAACGCCAAGGTCAGCAGCCGGTCGAGGAACTCCCACATGCGGTCGCCGCGCAACGTGACGTGCGCGCCGATCGCCATGCCTTCACGCAACTTGAACTGCGCGATCGACTTCTTCGACTTGGTGACCTGCGGCTTCTGACCGGTGATCGTCGTGAGGTCGCGTACGGCGCCGTCGATCAGCTTCGAGTCGCGAGCCGCGTCGCCGACGCCCATGTTGACGACGACCTTGGTCAGGCCGGGCGTTTGCATGACGTTGCCGTAACCGAACTGCTCGCGCAGCTGGCCGGCGATCTCGTCGCGGTAGCGCTGCTTCAAGCGGGGCCGAGCGGCCTGAGTGCGCTCGGGCAGGGTGGCGGTCATTCTCAGATCTCCTTGCCGCAGCGCTTGCAGACGCGCACCGGACGGGTCTTGCCGGTCTCTTCGTCGACGACTTCTTGGCGCTTGCCGATGCGGGTCGGCTTGTCGCACTCAGGGCACACGACCATCACGTTGCTGATGTGGATCGGTGCTTCCTGCGTGACGATGCCACCGGTCTTCGCGCCACGCGTGTTCGACGTGACCTTGGTGTGTTTGCGAATGCGGTTGACGCCCTCGACGAGCAACCGGCCCTTGGCGGGATCGGTCTCGATGACCTTGCCCTTGTCGCCACGGTCCTTGCCCGAGATCACCTGGACGGTGTCGCCCTTGCGCACCTTCAATCCAGCCATGACTTACAGCACCTCCGGAGCGAGCGAGATGATCCGCATGAACTTCTTCTCGCGCAGCTCACGGCCGACCGGGCCGAAGATGCGGGTTCCGCGCGGGTCGCCGCCGTCCTTGATCAGGACAGCCGCGTTCTCGTCGAACTTGATGTAGGAGCCGTCAGGACGACGGCGCTCTTTCACTGTACGGACGACGACCGCCTTGACGACGTCACCCTTCTTCACGCCGGCACCCGGCAACGCGTCTTTGACGGTCGCCACAATGACGTCGCCGATTCGCGCGTAGCGACGCCCCGAACCACCGAGCACGCGGATGCACAAGATTTCCTTGGCACCGGTGTTGTCGGCGACCCGAAGGCGCGACTCCTGCTGAATCACTGTCGACTCCTGCTCTCGTTGGTTCTCAGCGAACGGCTGACTGCTGCTGCGCCTGTCGAACTACTCAAGCTGACTACTTGGCCTTCTCGAGAATCTCGACGAGACGCCAGCGCTTGCTCGCCGACAGCGGCCGGGTTTCCATCAGCAGCACGCGGTCACCGACACCGGCGGTGTTCTCCTCGTCGTGGGCCGTCAGCTTGCTGGTGCGGCGCAAGACCTTGCCGTACAGCGGGTGCTTGACGCGGTCCTCGACGGCGACGACGACGGTCTTGTCCATCTTGTCGCTCACGACGAGGCCCTCGCGCACCTTGCGGAAGCCGCGCTTCTCATCGTCGGACGACGCATTCGCGCCGGCGGACGACGCTTTTGCGCCGGTGCTGTTCGTTTGCTGACTCATGCCGCGCCCTCGGTGTTCTCGTCTTTCACGGTGATGCCGAGCTCGATCTCACGCATGATCGTGTAGATACGAGCGATCTCCTTGCGGACCGCGTTCAGCCGCCCGTGACTTTCGAGCTGACCTGATGCGTATTGGAACCGAAGCTTGAACAGCTCGTCCTTGGCGTCGCGAAGCCGCGAGACCAACTCGTCGGTCTCGAGGACGCGCAACTCGTCACCCTTGCTTGTCATGACGCCTCCCCGACCTCGCGCCGCACGAAGCGGCACTTCATCGGCAGCTTGTGCATGGCGCGCCGCATCGCCTCGCGGGCGATCGGCTCCGGAACTCCGGCCAGCTCGAACATCACCCGGCCGGGCTTGACGTTGGCGATCCACCACTCGGGAGAACCCTTGCCTGAACCCATGCGGGTTTCGGCCGGCTTCTTCGTGAGCGGACGGTCGGGGTAGATGTTGATCCACACCTTGCCGCCACGGCGGATGTGCCTGGTCATCGCGATACGGGCCGACTCGATCTGCCGGTTGGTGACGTAGGCGGGTTCAAGGGCCTGGATGCCGAACTCACCGAAGGCGATGCGGGTGCCACCGGTTGCAGCTCCCGAACGGCCGGGATGGTGCTGCTTGCGGTGCTTGACCCTGCGGGGGACGAGCATGACTCAGCTCTCCTCTGGGGTTGTTGCAGTCGTTGTGGCGGCAGCCTCGGTGCTCGCGGTCGCCTCGGTGCTCGCGGTCGCCTCGGTGCTCGCGGTCGCCTCGGCGGCGACTGCTTCGGCGACGGGTGCTGCTTGCGGGGCCGGTGCCGACTCGCGGGCCGGTCGCGCTGCACGCGGCGCCCGAGCGGGACGAGCTGCCGCCCGTGGCGGGATACGACCGGGAACCGCGCCGGCCTCGTGCTCGCCTCGACCGATGGCCGAAGCGAGAACGTCGCCC
>JBOGEK010000328.1:0-13295 GCA_050743645.1 Acidothermaceae bacterium | reverse complement strand
GCTTAGCCGTTCCCGTTCATCAGCAACCTTGCGGTTTCCCACCTGCTCGATGACCGCCCTCACATCTAGTTCTAGCGGGGATGGTCATGCGGGCGCGCGCCTCCGAGGTGGATCTCGATTCGATGCGCCGCGGCGCGAAGTGCAGGTAGGTGCGCTTGGTAAGTCCGCGCATTCATGCGTGTGGCGGGGCCGGCGAGGGTCAGACACCCGACTACCTTGCCGGTGTAGTCACGTAGCGGCACGGCTACCGAACACAATCCCACCTCGCGTTCCTGCCAGCAGGTCGCATAACCGCGAGTGCGCACCTGTGCGAGTTGTCGGCGCAGCGCGCCCGGGCTGGTCACCGTTGTGCTGGTGAACTTGCTGAGGTGTTCGGTGAGGTCCGGGTCGGCGAGGTCGCCGTCCAGCGAATAGGCGAGCAGCACCTTTCCCGATGCCGTTGCGTGCAGGGGGCCACGTCGTCCTGCGTCCGCTGACATCCGCAACCCACCCGGTGCTTCGCCGCGGTCGAGATAGAGCACAGAGTTCTCGTCGAGGATGCCCAGCAGCGTTGACTCGCCGGTTTGCGCGGCTAGCCGGTCAAGGTACGGGCGCGCCACACGCGTGACATTGACATTCCGGACGACGTTCGAGCCGAGTTCATACAACGCCCAGCTCAGGCGGTACTGGGTGGAGTCAGGGTCACGCATCACGAACCGACGTGCTTCGAGCGTTGCCAGCATGTGATGTGCAGTGGCCTTGCTCAGTCCGGCATTGCGGGCGATTTCGCTGACCCCGAGAGAACGGTCCGCGCGCGCGATTGCTTCCAGGATGTCGATGGCGTGGTCGACGGACTTTACCCTGCGCGCGTCACGGTCACGAGAGGGCGCACGCTCGGGCCTAGCGCTCTCCAGCATGTGCTCCACCTTCTTCTCCCGCTTCTCCCGCGACATGTGCGGCGGCGTTTCTTGGCCCGCGCACTGAAGAGGATCGCACGCCGTGCCGGCGCCCCGATAGGGCTGCGACAAATAACGTTTGGCATTGCCAAACCGTGGTGACAAGGCGACGCGGCTGCGATCTAACTTTGGCGCATCGATGTAGCGAGAAGCCGGCTGCGCTGTGAACCCCTTCATGTGAACACCTTTGATCCACGACCTGGGAAGTAGGACCCGAGATGCGGAAATCCATGGTCGGCCTTGCCGCGGCCTCCATCTGCGCGCTTGCACTGAGTGCGTGCAGCTCGTCGGGGTCGACATCGTCGTCCAACACGAGCAATACCCCTAGCTCGACGGCAAGCATGACGAGCTCGAGCCCGACGGCAGCCGCGAGCACCTCGCCGAGCTCGCCACCATCGTCCGGTGGGGCCGGAATGACTACCAACGCGAGTTACAAGATCGGGCTGCTCCTGCCCGAGACCACGACCGCGCGATACGAGACCAAGGACAAGCCCTATTTCACGGCCGCATTGAAAGCAGCCTGCCCGAACTGCACGCTGTCATATGCCAATGCCAACTCCGACGCGTCGACACAACAGCAACAAGCGGAATCGATGCTCGCAAGCGGCGTCAAAGTCATCGTCGTCGATCCGTTCGACGGCGTGGCGGCGGCAAGCATAGTGTCGGCCGCTAAGGCGCAGAACGTGCCGGTCATCGCCTACGACCGGCTGATCAAGAGTCCCGATCTTTCTTATGTGGTCTCCAACGACTACAAGCAGGTCGGCATTTTGCAGGCCCAGACAATGGTCGCCAAGCTGAAGGCCGACAACGTCGACCCGGCGAGTGGCGGAATCATCATGATCAACGGCGCTACTACCGACAACAACGCCGGCAATATCAAGGCCGGTGCGCTGAGCGTCATCAACGGCAGCGGTTACAAGGTTCTCTCCGAGACTGACACCTGGGACCCGACGCAGGCACAGCAATGGGTGGCCGGCCAGATCACCAAGTATGGCCACAAGATCATCGGCTTGTACTCCGCGAATGACAACAACGGGAACTCCGCGATCGCCGCGCTGCACTCGGCAGGGTGGAGCGATGCTGACATCGCGAAGCTGTCGATCACTGGCCTCGATGCCTCGCAGCAAGGCTTGCAGAACATCATCGGCGGCCTGCAGCTCATGACCACCTACAACGCTTTCAAGCTCGAGGCGAGTAAGGCAGCGCAAGCCGCGGTCGAGTACGCCAGCGGCAAGACACCGCCGTCGAACGGCACCGTTGACGGACACCCGGCATTCCTCAACCCTCCGGTCGCCGTCACCCTCGACAACATCGAGTCGACGGTCATCGCGGATGGTTTCTGGAAGCCGTCGGATATCTGCACCTCGCAGTACGCGGCCGCCTGCGCCAAGGCCGGGATCAAGTAACGGGTGGACGCCGACCGGCGCAAGGCATGCTTCCAACCGCGCGCCGGTCGGCGACCTCGCCTCAGCCTGAATTTCGAGGAGGTAGGCCGTGCAGCAGACGGAGTCTGACGTTCCAGCGCAGGCCCAAGCACAGCCTGTTCTCACCCTTCGCGGCGTGAGCAAGTCTTTCGGCGCCGTCCGGGCGCTTTCGAACGTGGACCTGGACCTGCGACGCGGCGAAGTTACGGCCCTGCTCGGCGACAACGGCGCCGGCAAGTCGACGCTCGTGAAAATCCTCGCTGGCGTTCACCCCGCCGATGCGGGCGTTATCGAGTTTGACGGCGAACCGGTCGCGATATCGAGTCCGACGGCCGCACGCGCCCTCGGTATTGCGACGGTTTACCAAGATCTCGCATTGTGCGACAACCTTGACGTGGTTGCGAACCTGTTCCTCGGCCGGGAGCACGGCAGGTTGCTGATGAGTGAAGAGGCGATGGAGGAGCGCGCACTCGATCTGTTGCGTCAACTTTCGGCGAAAATCCCATCCGTACGGACGCCGGTCGCCGCTTTGTCGGGCGGTCAACGTCAGACAGTGGCGATCGCCCGGTCGCTCGTCGGCGAGCCGTCAGTCGTCATCCTCGACGAGCCGACGGCCGCCCTCGGCGTCGAACAAACTGCCGAGGTGCTGAACCTGATCGAAAAGCTGCGTGCCAGAGGCCATGCGGTCATGCTTATTACTCACAACATGTCTGATGTGCACGCCGTCGCCGATACTGCGGTTGTCCTGCGGCTCGGCCGCAACAATGGGATATTTCCGCTATCCAGCGTCACGTCCGAAGAGATAGTGGCGGCGATCACAGGTGCGACCGATAACACCGTTACGAGGCGCGCAGCACGCGGTCGTCGTCAGCCAGGTACGGAGCAAGGCACTGCGGTAGGCCCTGACGACCTGGAGCCGGCGAAGCCTCATCCGCCGTTGTCTACGCCGACCAATTCAGGCCCCACAGGGGAGACAACGCCATGAGTCAGACGAGCGCCGCGCCTGGCACCCTCCCACTGGACCACCAGGACGAGCGGCTGACCCAACACATGGGGATTGCGGGCTCGATTGAGAGATTCCTCTCGCGGGTGCGTTCGGGGGACATCGGCTCTCTGCCGATCATCGTCGGACTCATTCTCATCTGGGGCATAATCCAAGGTCTGAATTCCTCCTTTCTGTCGAGCCGCAATCTCGTCAATCTGGCAACGCAATGCGCCTCCGACGGTGTGATCGCGGTCGGCGTCGTGCTCATCTTGCTCGTCGCGCAGATCGACCTGTCGGTCGGCTCTATGAGTGGGGCGTCGTCGGCGGTGCTTGGCATCGGTCTAACCTCCGCCGGTTGGTCGCTGCCGCTCGCTATCGTGATCGCACTCGCAATGGGCGCGGTGGTGGGATTTATCTACGCACTCATATTCGTGCGCTTCAACGTGCCGAGCTTCGTCGTCACACTCGCCGGCCTGCTCGCTCTTCTCGGGCTGCAGTTAGAGATTCTCGGCAACCACGGCTCGATCAATTTGCCATTCAACTCCGCGATCGTTGCGTTCATGCAGCGTATGTTCGTGCCATACGTACTCTCTTACGTACTCGCATTGCTCGCGGTGGCGCTTTTTGTCGGCTCCAGGCTTGCACGCGGGCGACGACGGCGCGCTGCGAATCTGTCGTCGGGCTCGTTGGTGCACCTGCTTACCAAGGCGGTCTTGCTGCTCGTCGGCCTTGAGTTCGGCTGCTGGTATTTGAATAAGACGCGTGGCGTCAGCATGCCGTTCTTGCTGCTCATTGTCCTGGTGATCGTCGTTGACTTCTTTTTGAAGCGCACCAAATGGGGCCGCGCCGTATATGCCGTTGGCGGCTCGGTGGAGGCGGCACGGCGCGCAGGCATCAAGCTGTGGCGGGTGTACGTCTCGGTCTTCGTCTTGTGCTCGATGCTGGCCGCACTCGGCGGTCTGATGTCTGCCGGACGGCTCTCCGCAGCCAGCATCAGCAGCGGCACAGGCGACACCAACCTTAATGCCATCGCGGCGGCTGTCATCGGCGGCACCAGTTTGTTCGGAGGCCGCGGTAACGCGTACTCCGCGCTACTCGGCATCGTTGTGATTGAGTCAATCGCCAACGGCCTCACCTTGCTGAGCCTGACGTCCGCCGTCCGTTTCATGATTACCGGCGGCGTGCTGATGATCGCCGTCATTGTCGACTCGATGGCGCGTCGGAGCCGGGCTGCACATGGGGCGGCCTAACCAATGACAGCGGGATTTGCACACGAGACGGGGTCGGCTCATGAGGAGGATGCAGTGACGACGTTGCAGACGACTACTCCGGCAAGCACCGCACCACGAAGCGTCGGTCACTACATCGAAGGGCAATCCAGGGGGTCAGCGGAGACCATCGAACGCCATGCACCAGGCACCGGCGAACTCGTCGCGAGAGTGAGCGCCGGCGGTGCGGCCGATGTCGACGCCGCAGTTCGCGCGGCGCGGCGCGCCTTCGACGACGGGGAGTGGTCGCGAGCTACCGGGTTCGACCGAGCGGTCGTGCTCAATCGGGTTGCCGATTTGATCGAGGCCAACGCCGACTTGCTCGCGCGGCTCGATGCAGAGGAGGGCGGCAAGCCACTGCGGCTCGCCCAAGGCGATATCGGCGGAGCCGCGACGCTCACCAGATACGGCGCTGGCTTGGCGGTACAAATGCATGGCACCACCTACACCAACCACGGTCCTGACTTCACCGGGCTGGTCATTCGTGAGCCTGCTGGCGTGGCGGGGCTTATCACGCCGTGGAACTTCCCTGCGCTCATTCTTTGCCAAAAACTCCCGTTCGCCCTCGCCGCCGGCTGCACCGTAGTCATCAAGCCATCCGAGTTGACCAGCAGTAGCACCCTTGAGATAGCACGGCTCTATGCCGAAGCCGGCCTGCCTACGGGCGCGCTGAATGTCGTGACCGGCGACGGCCGTGCAGGACAGGCTCTGGCGGAGCACCCAGGCGTCGACGTGTTGTCGTTCACCGGCTCGACCGCCACAGGCCGGAAAATCCTTGCGGCGTCGCAATCTAACCTCAAGAAGCTTTCGCTCGAGTTGGGTGGGAAAGCCGCAAACATCGTCTTCGCTGACGCTGATCTCGACGACGCCGTTGAGGGCGTGATATTCGGTGTGTTCTTCAACAACGGTGAATGCTGCGTTTCGGCGGCGCGGTTGCTCGTCGAAGACTCAATCGCGGACGAATTCCTCTCGCGCCTCGACACGGCCACGCGGCAACTGAAGGTTGGCCAGCCGCTCGACGCCTCCACTGACGTCGGCGCGATGATTCACGCCGGTCATCTCGCCAAAGTCCTCGGCCATGTCGAGAGGGGTCGAGCGCAAGGGGCACGCGTCGTCGTCGGGGGCGCCCGCGCCGAAGGCGCTGACCTCGGCGACGGCCTTTACGTCGCGCCGACGATTCTCGATGGAGTGACACCCAGCATGAGCGCGTTCACCGAGGAGATCTTTGGCCCCGTGTTGAGCGTTTCTCGCTTCTCGAACACTGCGGAGGCGATCGCATTGGCTAATGGGGTGGAGTACGGTCTAGCGAACAGTGTGTGGTCGAAGGATATCGACAAGATTCTGCCTGTGGCGAAGCAACTGCACAGTGGCACGGTGTGGGTGAACACCACCATCGACGGGCCGCCTACTATGCCGTTCGGCGGCTACAAGGCGAGCGGATTCGGACGTGAAATGGGCCAGGCTGGGTTCGAGGAATTCACGGAGCTGAAGTCTGTCGCGATCCGCACCGGAAAGCGCAGCGGCTCGTTTCCGATCGGCGGGGCGCGAGTGGTGACAGGCTGATTGGTGACGTATTCATGAAAATCCTAAGTGCGGTCGACGCCGCGGATCTCGTACGTGACGGCGCTACCGTGCTCGTCGACGGTTCCGGTGGTGGCGTCAACGAGCCAGCGGCAGTGCTAGCGGGTATCGAGGAACGTTTCCTTGCCGACGGGCACCCGCGAGCTCTCACGCTTGTCCATGTTTCCGGGATGGGCGATGGCCACGGCGGTGGCATCGACCGGTTTTCGCACGCGGGCATGGTGCGCCGGGTCATCGGCGGCCACTGGGGTTGGACCGAGCGCATGCAGCAACTCGCGTTCGAGGAAAAGATTGAGGCCTACTGCCTGCCACAGGGCACTCTCTCGCACTTGCTTCGCGAGATAGCAGGCGGTCGGCCCGGCGTGATCTCCGCCGTTGGATTGGGTACGTTCGTCGACCCACGGCACGGTGGCGGCCGCCTGAACGCTGCTGCGGTCGACGATCTCGTGCAGCTTGTCGAACTCAGTGGCCGCCAATGGCTTTTCACGCCGGCTTTTCCGATCGACGTCGCCATTATTCGCGGCACCCGCGCCGATACAAACGGCAACCTAACCATGGACGAGGAAGGTTTGCTCGCCGAGACGTTGTCGTCGGCGCAGGCCGCTCGCAATAGCGGCGGCATCGTGATCGCTCAGGTTCGCGAACTCGTCGCGGCCGGTACGCTCGATTCCCGCCGGGTGCGAGTTCCAGGCGTACTGATTGACGCCTTGGTCGTCGACCCCGACCAACGCCTGTCGTTCGCACGGCAGTCCGATCGTTTCATGACCGGGGAACTGCGGGCGCCTGAGGTGGCCATTGCTGCCATGCCGCTCACGGTGCGAAAGGTGATCGCTCGGCGGGCTGCGCTCCAATTACGGCGAGGGGACGTCATCAATCTTGGTTACGGCATGCCGGACGGCGTCGCCGCGGTGCTCGCTGAAGAGGGACTTGCCGGCGACGTCACCTTCACCGTGGAGCAGGGTCACGTCGGAGGGGTGCCCGTCGGAGGCAGCGACTTCGGCATGTGCGTCAACGCCGACGCGAGTATCGACGCAGGCCACCAATTCGACTGGTACGACGGCGGTGGCCTCGACGTTGCGGTGCTCAGCTTTGCCCAGCTCGATGCAGCGGGGAACGTGAACGTCGGTCGGTTCGGCGGCCGCCTGCCAGGGGTCGGGGGTTTCATCAACATCTCGCAAGGCGCTGCGCGGCTCGTTTTCGTCGGCACATTGGTAGCGGGTGGCGGGCCCCACGCCGTCGGCGGCGATCGTCCGCTCACCGTGCCGGAAGGCGGCGCAGCAAAGCTCGTGAAGGAGGTCGAGCAAATTAGTTTCTCGGCTGCCCACGCACTGCAGGTCGGCCAGCCTGTCGTCTACGTCACCGAGCGTGCAGTTTTCGAACTCAGCGACGACGGCGTTGTGCTTACCGAGCTCGCGCCCGGTCTCGACCTCGATAAAGACGTGTTGGAGCACATGGATTTCAGGCCGCTGATTTCTTCGCAGTTGAAAGAGATCGATCACCGTGCATACCGGCCTGAGCCCATGCGCCTGGAGCTCGTCGATAAGGGGGCGCTGTGAGCGAATCAGTCTTGCTGGTCGAGCGGCGTGGTCCGGTTATTCTCGCGACCTTGAACCGGCCGACAAAGGGAAACGCGCTGAACGCGGCACTGATCGACGCCCTTGATGCTCTCGCCGCGGCCACCGCGGTCGGTTCGGCGCAGTCCGAGGGCCCGCGGGCGCTCGTGCTTACAGGCGCTGGAGAAAAGGCCTTCAGTGCTGGGGCAGACGTCAGCGAGCTCGACGGCATTGACGCCGCAACCGCGCGCCTTCAAATGCGCCGCGGGCAGGATGTCTTCGGGCGGCTGGAGGAGTTGCCGATTGTCGTGATCGCCGCCGTGAACGGGTTCGCCCTCGGCGGGGGACTCGAACTAGCGATGGCCGCGGATGTGCGTATGGCGAGCCCGAACGCGAGGCTCGGCCAGCCCGAGATCAACCTGGGCAATCTTCCAGGGTGGGGCGGTACGCAGCGGTTACCCCGATTGGTGGGCCAGGGCAGGGCGACGGAAATGATTCTCACGGGAGAGCTCGTCACGGCCCAGCAGGCGCTTGCGATTGGCTTGGTGAATCGGGTGGCAGACGAGCCATTAAAAGCAGCGCTCGAATTCGCCGAACACGTTGCCGAACGGAATCCCGTCGCCGTGCGTGGGGCCAAGCGGGCTATCCGAGTCGGCCTTGAGGCTGGCATGGCGACCGGCCTGCGTGTCGAGGCTGACGGTGTCGCCGAGTGCTGCGAAACCGAAGCGCAGCGCGCCGCCGTCCGTGAATTCTTGAAACGAAAGAAATAGGGCTCTTCCGAGCCTGCGCAAAAACGAGCAAATAGTCATTCCCGAATGGACCGAAAGGTACAGCAATGGACGTGAGGTTGGCCGAGCGCGCGCGCGAGCGGTTTGATGGCGGCGGTCGGCTCGGCGTTCGAACGGCTTTGGCAGCGTGCGCATGAGCCCGTCCGGAACCGAGAACACAGTCCACGAGGGAAGTCGGCGCGCCCTCGACATCGACGAAGCGCTCGCCTTTGCGCAGCACCAGGTGCGTCAACTTGTCCTGGTCTCCGATGGCCGAGCACCTACGTACACCAGCAACGGCCGGTGGGTCTTTGATGACGATCCGTGGGCGCCGAACTGGAGCGACGGCTTCTTCACCGGGATGATGTGGGCCTTTGCCGATCTCACGGGAGACGCATGGTGGTCCGAGCAGGCGGCGAAGCAAAGCATGGCGCTGGAGTCACGTAAAGCTGATGCGAGCACGCATGACCTTGGTTTTATGTTCGAGCCAAGCTGGGGGCGTTGGTACGACCGCGATCGCCACTCCCATGCACGCGATGTGCTGATCGACGCCGGTCGCACGATGGCTGCTCGGTTGCAGGAGCGTGGCGGATATCTCTGCACCTGGGTCGACCCCGGCAGCACGTTCATCGACATCATGATGAACGTCGGCATCGTCTTTCGTGCGGCGGAATACAGCGAGGACTCGCGGCTGCGCGACATCGCGATGACGCATTGCCGCACGAGCCGGCGCTACCTCGTCCGGGGTGATGGCAGCACCGTGCACGAAGGCTGGTTCGACACGAAGACAGGCGAGTTCCTGCGGGCGGCCACGCATCAAGGCTGGCGCTCGGACTCCACGTGGGCGCGCGGTCAGGCGTGGGCCATCTACGGTTTCACAACGGCCTACCGCCACACCCGCGACCTCGACATGCTCGACACCGCCTGCCGCGTCGCGAACTACTACATAGGGCACACTGCGCCGGACGGCGTGCCGCCCAACGACTGGCTCGACCCCGCGCCGGAATGCCCGCGAGAGGCGTCTGCTGCAGCGATTGCCGCCGCCGGAATGCAGCATCTTGCCGATGCACTAGAGGAGCGCAGCGATCGCGCCGCTGCAGATCGCTACCGCGGCTACGCTCTCGGGATCGTGTCGACGTTGTGTTCGACGGAGTTCATCGCGGCAGACACCGCAGGTTGGGAAGGAATATTGCGGCACGCCACTTACCACCACCGCAACGGGATCGCGGTCGACGAAAGTGTGATGTGGGGCGAGTACTACTTCGTGGAGGCGCTGCAGATGGCGGCTGCGGTGAGAGGGCGGGGAAGCAAATGAAATACGACTACGTCGTCGTCGGGGCCGGGACGGCGGGCTGCGTGCTCGCCAACCGTCTCACGGAGGACCCCGCGGTCCGGGTCCTACTTCTAGAGGCCGGCTCGCGAGACATCAACCCGATGATTCATGTGCCAGGCGGCGTCGGAAAGCTATTCGGCCCGCGGGTGAACTGGCGCTTCCGCACCGTTCCGCAACCACACCTTGACAACCGCAGCGTGTGGTACCCGCAAGGAAAAACCCTCGGCGGATCCAGCGCAATCAACGCGATGATCTACATCCGTGGCCAGCGGGAGGACTACGACAACTGGGTCACGCTCGGCAACGATGGCTGGTCTTATAACGATGTGCTTCCGTATTTCCGTAAGTCGGAGGACAACAACCGCCTCGTCGACGAATATCACGGACAGGGCGGCCCCCAGGCTGTCTCAGACCAGACGTCGCCCCACCTGCTCAGCAAGTCATTCGTGCAGGCGGCGCACGCGTGGGGCCTGCCGTATAACTCCGACTTCAACGGCGAGTCGATGTATGGCGCGGGTCTTTATCAGGTGACGTACCGCGCAAGCATGCGGCGCTCGCAAGCCACTTCGTTCTTGCGGCCCGCGAGGAGCCGGCCCAACTTGACCGTGAAGACCGGAACCCGTGTGCTCGGCGTGGTTGTTGCAAACGGCCGGGCCGTCGGTGTCGAGATCCGACAGTCCGGCGCGAACAAGGTGATTCACGCCGAACGTGAGGTGCTACTCGCCGGAGGCGCCATCAACACGCCGCGCCTGCTGCTCCTGTCGGGCATCGGGCCTGCTGACGAGCTTTCCGCTTTGGGCATTCAACCCGTGCACGATCTTCCGGGCGTCGGCAAGCACCTGACAGATCACTTGAACACGAATGTGCACTCGGTCCTTAAGGATCCGATCAGCTACGACGGGCTCGACCGCTTCCCCAGGATGCTGGGGCCCGGCATGCGCTGGCTACTCTGGCGGACCGGGCCAGCCGCCTCGGTCATCGTCGAAGGCGGCGGATTCTTCAAAAGCCCAGGAGAATCTCGCCCAGACCTCCAGATCCATATCGCGCCAGCGCTCGTCGTACGCGGTGGCCAGACTAGGCTGCGCGCGCACGGCTTCACCATCAACTCGACCTTCCTACGCCCTCAAAGCCGGGGGAGCGTCACGTTAGCGTCGGCCGACCCCTACGCGGAGCCGCTCGTCAACCCGAACTACCTCGCGGAACCGCGCGACCGGGAAATGGCGCTGGTGCAAGTCCGCACGATCCGCGAGGTTCTCGCGCAGCCGGTAATGGCGCGGTTCATCAAAGAGGAACTACTGCCTGGGCGGAAGGCCCGAACGGACGACGAACTCATGGCGTACGTGCGCCAGTACGCGTCGTGTGATTACCACCCCGTCAGCACCTGCCGGATGGGAAAGGACGAGTCTGCCGTTGTCGATGCGCAGCTGTGCGTGCGCGGGCTTGAAGGGCTTCGCGTCATCGACTCCTCCGTCATGCCACGACTGATCAGCGGCAACACGATGGCGGCGACCATGATGATCGCTGAAAAGGGCGCGGACATGGTGACGACGGCGCGCTCATGAAGCCGCCCCGAGCGGGTTGCGGGCGCTGAACCAACTGCCGCTATCTCGGCCGATTAGCGCACGCGGCCGCGAAGGAGTCTTCTCCTTGAAAATGCAGCGCGACCGCACGAAGCGATTCCCAACTGGCACAGCCATTGCTCCGGTCGCCTGAACGGCACGCGTCGGACTTCGCCCCCTCGACTGCGCCGGCCAACTACAAATGGCCGCGCGAGTCTCGATCGTCCACGGACCGATCGGCTCGCAGCCGCCACGGCGGGGGCCGGGGCGTCTAACGGTTGTGTCTCGATGGCTTGAGGCTCGGCCGATAGAGCCGTTGACAACATACGTTATTCGTCGTACGTTTTCGCCGCTGGCTCGCGCCAGTGCAGATGGGCACGGCTGCGATGGCGACATGCCCCAAGATCAGCGCGTCCTCGGCTTCCGAGTTCGGCTGATCCAGCGCCGCCCCGCCTGGACACGACGTAGAAGGACGTGAGGTATGCACAACCCCACAGCTCGGAGGAACCGATCCTGGTTCCGGACGCCTGTCGTGCTCGCAGTCGTTGCAACCTTTGCGCTGGCCGCTTGCTCGAGTTCGAGTGCATCCGGAGGTGGCAAGTACGGCTTCAAGGAAGCCAAGCAGTCGTCGTCCGCGCAGATCACGGTGTGGATCGACTCGACGCGGCAGCCGGCAGCCGACGCCTACAAGAAGGCCCATCCGAACGATCCGGTGAAGGTCGTCACCTACGACGGTGAGGCTAACGGCTCCGGCAGTTTCAAGACCAAGATGAACCTCTACGACAAGGCTGGCAGCGGTTGGCCGGACGTCGTGTTCTCCTCGCAGAACAATGATGCGTCGTGGGCCAGCCAGGGCAGTAACGGCGCGCAGGCATACGCAGCGGTGCTCAACAAAGGACTTGTTCCCGACGACACTCTCAGTGGATGGTCGAAGGGTTCGCTGGACGCTTGCACGGTCAACGGCCAGGTTTACTGCCTGCGCAACGACCTCGCCCAGGATGTGCTCTGGTACAACAAAACGCTCATGGACCAGTTCGGCTACACGGTTCCTAAGACGTGGGAGGACTACCAAACGCTGGGCGACAAGGTCGCCCAGGATCATCCCGGGTACATCATCGGCGCCGTCGGTGACACGTTCGCCGAAGAGATCTACATGTGGTCGAGTCAGTGTCAAGCCAACGGCGTGACCGCCGTCCGCGCTATCACTATCAACACCAGCAGCACGGGTTGCACGCAGATGGCCGGCTTGCTCGACAAAGAGATCGCGAATAAGTCGATAACGACTGACAGCGTCTTCACTCCGGAGTTCGTCAAGGCGTACACCGGCAAGGTTTTGATGATGCCCGGTCCGGCGTGGTACGCAGGCGCGATCTTCGACAACAAGAGCTCCCTGAACGTGCCCGCCGGACAAATCGGTGTCGCTGCGCCACCGTCGTGGGGCACTAACGCTCCGGTTACCGGTGATGTCGGCGGCGGTACGTGGTTCATCTCGAGCCACTCCAAGAACCTCGCGCTCGCGACCAAGTTTGCGGAGTTCGTGACCACGAACGACGCCTACCAGGTCGACCAGGCCCCCGGCTATCCCGCGTACGCCTCGGCTGGGCAGAAGTGGCTCGCGAAGCAGCAGTCCAGCGGCTATTACGCGACAGACCTGTCCGCGATCACGACGGCCGGCGGCGAAGTCTGGTCAGGCTGGGGCGCGCCCACGTTCAGCCAGGAGGCGATATGGGCGAAGACCATGACACCGATCATTACGTCCGGCGGATCGATCGCGTCGAACCTTGGTAAGTGGCAAACGGCGATTGCTGATCAGGCCAAGGTCGACGGGTACACCGTGTCGACGTCGTGACGACTCTGCGCGAAGTGGCGGTCGACCCGGATGTTCCGGGT